>DATLGF010000045.1:0-7966 GCA_035540575.1 Noviherbaspirillum sp. | reverse complement strand
CAGCAGCTTGACGACGGGCGCCTCCTCTATGCCGGGCGTGCCGGCGAGCCCGCCAAAATCCACCGCGGTCTCGCCGAGATCCTGTTCCAGCTCCCGTGCGAGATCGGTGATCTCCTCGGTGCGCCGGTAGATGCGGTCGATCGTCTGCAGCAGTTCGCCTTCGTTGACGACGGCAAGCTCGATGCCGCGACGCACGGTGCGCGAAATCTCGTCGTAGGCGAACAGATCGGTCGGGTCCGCCATGCCGATCAGCAGCGCGCCGTGCCGGTCCTCGAGCACGAGCGCACGAAAGCGGCGCGCCTGCGTTTCCGGCAGCAGGCGCACGATTTCCGGCTTGATGTTGAAGAACTTCAGATTGACGTAGGGAATGTTGAGCTGCTTCGCGAGGGCGCCGCAGATCTGTTCTTCAGTGACGAATCCGTTGTCGATGAAGACGCGGCCAAGCTTGCGGCCGGTACGCTTCTGCTCAGAGAGTGCGAATTGAAGTTGCTCGTCCGAAAGCAACTTCTGCTGTACCAAGATCTCACCCAGGCGCACCTTTTCCGGCCGTGGCATAACCGCTCCTTGCTGAAGGGAAAATTCCCCCGGCGTATTGTAGGAGATGCGCGTAGGTGCCGCGAGCAGATTTTCGGCACGATAGTGCCGGGTAGAAACTATAGCGCCAGAGCCTCGCTGAAATCCTCCAGCAGGTCGTCCGTGTCTTCGATACCGACCGACACCCGGATCAGGGAATCCGCAATGCCCATGCCGGCGCGCCGCTCGGGTCCCATTTCGTGGAAGATCGTGTGAGCAACGGGTATGACGAGGGTGCGGTTGTCCCCGAGATTGCTGGCCGGAACAGCAAGCCGCAGGCGGTTCAGGTAGGCGAAGCAATCCAGCCCTTCATGCAGCTCGAAGCTGAACAAATAGCCATGTGCGCGGAACAGTTCGCTTGCGAGCTGGTGTTGCGGATGTGAGACGAGACCGGGATAGTAGACGGCCGCCACACGTGCGTCCTGCTCCAGCATGCGGGCTAGCGCAAGCGCGTTCGCGCAACTGCGTTCCATCCGCAAAGCCATGGTTTCGGCCCCAACCGCAAGATGATGCGCGGCCTCGGGACCGAGCGCGGCACCGAAGTCGCGCAACGCCTTTGCGCGAATTTGCGCCATGCCCCACTGGGCGCTCGGGAAACGCTTGTAGTTGTCCGCGATGTTCGGAAACCGGGTCCAGTCGTATAGACCCGTGTCGGTCAGGCTGCCCCCGAGGGCGTTGCCGTGCCCGCCTATGGACTTGGTCAGGGAATTGACGACCAGCCCGGCACCCACGCTCGCCGGGCGGAACAGGTAAGGCGAGGTCATCGTGTTGTCGACGACATAGAGAATGCCGCGCGCGCGGCACAGCTCGCCGATGCGCTTGAGGTCCGCGACCTGGGTGCGCGGGTTCGCAATGGTTTCCACGAAAACCAGGCGCGTGGCCGGCGTGATCGCCGCTGCCACCGCCTCCGCGTCGGTCGCGTCGACGAAGCTCACGGGCATGCCTTGCGCATCCACCGTCTGCCACAGGCTGTTGGTGTTCCCGAACAGGAATGCCGAAGAGACCACGTGATCTCCGGTTCGCAGCAAGCCCTGCACGAGCGCGCCGACTGCCGCCATTCCAGTCGAGAAACAGATGGTCGTGAGCCCTTCCTCCATCGCATTGACCTTGTCCTCCAGCGCGCTGACGGTCGGATTGCCCTGGCGCCCGTAGCGGTAGCCGGGCTTCTTGCCCTGGAATACGTCGGCCAGTTCGCGCGCATCGCCATAGCCGAAGGTGACGGACGTGTGGACAGGCTTGTGGAGGGCACCGTGTTCGATTGGTTTTCTGCGGTCGCTGTGCAGCAGCGTCGTGGTGAAGCCGTATTTCTTGTGGTCGGTCATGGTGAGGAGATGGAAAGGGCCGCGCATGGCGAGGAGCCATCGTAGCGGAAATTCGCTGCGGCGCAAAACCGGCGCGGCGGCAGGGAGATCCGACAGCCGTCGTCCAAATCCGTACCGGAATTGCACTTCTGGCCGCACAAGTGATCGCAATCAAATGAGGGAATGAATAGTCTCCTGCGCGTGTTACAGAAAGGTAGCATTTTGGGACAGCTTCTGCCGAAGGAGAACATGCGCGAAAGACACGACACCTTGGAACCCGACAAGACAAGCAGAAATGGCGACCATCCTGATCGTTGACGACCATGTTTTAAACCGGCAATTCCTGATGGTGCTCCTTGGGAATGGCGGCCATCGCCTTCTGGAGGCCAAGGACGGGGCGGAAGGGCTCGAACTCGCGCAACGGCACTGTCCCGACCTTGTCATTGCCGATATCCTGATGCCCAACATGGACGGCTACGAGTTCGTCTCGCGCATGCGCTCCATCGCGCAAATCGCCGAAACGCCGGTCATCTTCTACACCGCCGCCTACCATGAGCGCGAGGCCGCCACGATGGCGCTCGCCTGCGGGGTGCGCTGGGTGCTGCCCAAGCCTTCTGAACCGGCCCTGATCCTTGAGACCGTCCACCAGGCGCTGGGCACGCCTGCCGACCAGCTGCCCGAGCCAGCCGAACCTGCCCTGTCGCCTTCGAGCGAGCGCCTCGACGGCCTGAACCGCCAGCTGAATGCCTATCTGGAGGAAGTCGAAACCAGCAGACACATGATGTCGCGGCTGGTCCGCGACGGCGACCGGGAAGGCACCGACACCGGTCACCTGCAGCAGGTGGTCGATCGCCTGTCCAACGCGTTATCCAGCCTGCAGGCAGTCAGCCTTCGTCTGACTGCGCTCATCGAACTGGGCATCGAGCTATCCACCGAACGCGATCCCGACCGCCTGCTGCAGATCGGCTGCAGGGTGGTGCAGGACCTGACGGTCGCGAAATATGCCGGCATCGGTATTCTCGACGCCGATGGCGATGGACTGCGTCACTGGGTATTCCGCGGACTGGACGAGGACGCGGCATCCGGCGTGGCATCGATGAACCCGCGTCTCGGCGTATTCGGCACCGCGCTTGCTCAGCGCCGGCCCCTTCGACTTTCCGGACTGGAGCCCGCGGCGCGACCTGCCGGCCTTCCGGCCGCCCACCCGCCAATCCGCTCGCTGCTCGTCGTGCCGCTGGTCTCGCAGGACAAGGTATTCGGCTGGCTCTATCTGGCCGACAAACTTGGCGCCGAGGGCTTCGGCGAGGTGGACGAGCGTGCTGCCGGCACGGTGGCCGCACAGCTGGCCGTCATCTACGAAAACCTGTCTCTGTA
Organism: Noviherbaspirillum sp.; assembly: GCA_035540575.1. GTDB lineage: Bacteria > Pseudomonadota > Gammaproteobacteria > Burkholderiales > Burkholderiaceae_D > Noviherbaspirillum. The sequence continues at coordinate 4,718 of DATLGF010000045.1, read as the reverse complement.
TGGCGAGATCCGCAAACAGCACGACCGACTGGCGCTGGAAGTCGGCGATCGCCAGCATGCGCAGGACGCCTTGCGCCGAACCCTTCGTGCCCGCACCGTTATGGCTGAATGCAATCACGCCATGGTGCATGCCGGCGACGAGGCTCAACTGCTCAACGGCACCTGCGCTGCCCTGGTAGAGGCAGGCCGCTACCAGGCCGCCTGGATCAGCTATGTGGACGAACAGGACGGCAGCCAGACCGTTGTCGCCAGCGCCGGCGCCGTGCCGCGCCAGGTCCGGCAAAATCCCGGCGCCGCCGGGCCGAACGGGAACCTGGACAGCGAGCGGTCCTGGCTGGTCATCGAAATGGGAGCGGGCGACGAGGCGCCGCATCAGGAGCTTGCTCTGGACCACGGCGTATCCATGTCGCTTCCGCTGCGCCATAACGGCAAGGTGTTCGGCATGCTGACGATCCACGAGGCGGATTCGAACGCCTTCGACCGTGAGCACGTCGACATGCTGAAGGGCCTGGCACGGGATATCGCCTTCGGCGTGACCAGCCTGCGCACCAAGGCCGCGCGCGAAAAGGCGGAACGGGACCTGAGAGCGACCGAGGACAAGCTCTCCAGCATCCTCGATTCGATCGACAACGTCGTCTGGTCGGCCACCGACTGCGAGTTCATCTACATCAACTCGATGGTCGAGCACATCTACGGACGCAAGGCCGATGAGTTTTATGCGGACCGTCACTTGTGGTTCCATGTAATCCATCCGGAAGACCGGGCCGCAGCCCGGGATGCGCACGCACGGCTACCCGAATCCGGCACGTTCAGCCAGGAATACCGGATCGTCCGGCCTGACGGGGAAATACGCTGGATCGAGGAACGCGCACGTGCGATCCGCAATGCGCGCGGCGAGCTGCTGCGCGTGGACGGCGTCGCCATCGACATCAGCAAGCGCAAGGCTTACGAGGCAAGAATCGAATTCCTCGCCGACCACGACGCGCTGACCGGGTTGGCCAACCGCAATCTGCTCAAGGATCGCCTGACCCAGGCGATGGCGCACGCTCGTCGCAGCGGCGAGCAGGTGGCGCTGCTGTTCCTCGACCTCGACCGCTTCAAGGGCGTCAATGACAGCTTCGGCCATCACCTCGGCGATGCGCTGCTGCTCCAGGTCGCCGCACGGCTGCGCGAGGTGGTGCGCGAGGGCGACACGGTGGCGCGCCAGGGCGGCGACGAGTTCATCATCCTGCTCTGCGGAGTACGCCGGGTTGAAGATGTCACCACGGTTGCCGGCAAGATCTTCGACGCGTTCTCGGAAGCGTTCACGGTCGAAGGGCGCGACCTGTACGTCAGCACCAGCATCGGCATCACGCTCTTTCCCGACGACGCCGACGACATCCAGTCGCTTCTGCGCAACGCCGACACGGCGATGTACCGCGCGAAGGAGGAACAGGGCAACGCCTTTCATTTTTACTCCCGCGAGATGAGCGAACGCGCGCTCGAACGCATGGAGCTGGAAAGCGCGCTGCGCAGGGCGATCGAACGCAAGGAGTTTGAGCTGCACTACCAGCCCAAGGTCGACGCGCGCAGCCGCCGCATCATCGGCGCCGAGGCCCTGATCCGCTGGAACCATCCGCGGCTCGGACTCGTTTCGCCGACGCGTTTCATTCCGATGGCGGAGGAAATCGGGCTGATCGTCCCGATCGGAGACTGGGTCCTGAAGACCGCCTGCGCGCAGAACAAGGCATGGCAGCAGGCCGGCCTGCCGCGCATCTGCGTATCGGTGAACCTGTCTGCGCGCCAGTTCGCCCAGGAAGGGCTGGTGGGCTCAGTCGAGCGCACCCTGGCGCACATCGACCTGGCCCCGCAGGATCTTGAACTGGAGCTGACGGAAAGCGTGCTGATGAATGGCGCCGGGCACTATGAGAACAAGCTGCGCGAGCTGCAAGACCTGGGCGTGCAGCTGTCGATCGACGACTTCGGCACCGGCTATTCCAGCCTCAGCTATCTGAAGCGATTCCCGCTGCATCATCTGAAGATCGACCAGTCCTTCGTGCGGGACATCGCCAACGACGTGGACGACGCGGCCATCACCAGCACCGTGATTTCGCTCGGGCACAGCCTGAATCTGAAGGTGATCGCCGAAGGCGTGGAAACCGAGGAACAGGTGCGCTTCCTGCGCGACCACGACTGCGACGAGATGCAGGGCTATTACTTCAGCCGTCCGCTGCCGGCGAACGAGTTTGCCTCGCTGCTGCAGCGGACGTAATGCCCGTCAGTCGGCGCGCGCCAGGCCGAGGTTGAGCTGGGAACGCGCGCCCTCCTCCGCCTGCGGCTTCGGTGTGTTGCGTGCGACCTCGATGCGCTCCAGGTAGTCCGGCGACACGTCGCCGGTCACATACACGCCGTCAAAGCAGGAAGCCTCGAAGCGCTTGAGCAGCGGATTGACTTCCGAAATCGAGCGGCGCAGTGCCTCCACGTCCTGGTAGACCAGCGCGTCGGCGGTGATCTCGCGACACACCTCCTCCTCACTGCGGCCATGCGCAATCAGTTCGCTGCGCGTGGGCATATCGATGCCGTACACGTTCGGGAACATCACGGGCGGCGCGGCCGACGCGAAGATCACGCGCTTGGCGCCGGAGTCGCGCGCCATCTGCACGATTTCGCGGCTGGTCGTGCCGCGCACGATGGAGTCATCCACCAGCAGCACCGACTTGCCCTTGAATTCGCTGCCGATCGCATTGAGCTTCTGGCGCACCGATTTCCTGCGCAGCGCCTGGCCGGGCATGATGAAGGTGCGGCCGATGTAGCGGTTCTTGATGAAGCCTTCGCGGTACGCGATGTTGAGCTTCAATGCCAGCTCCATCGCAGCGGGGCGGGAGGAATCCGGAATCGGCATCACCACGTCGATGTCGCCGGCCGGAAACTGGCGCGCAATCTTCGCGGCCAGATGCTCTCCCATCTTCAGCCGCGACGCGTAGACCGAGGCGCCGTCGATGGTGGAATCGGGGCGGGCCAGGTAGACGAATTCGAATGCGCACGGCGCCAGGATCGGATTGTCCGCGCACTGCTGGTTGTACAGGTGGCCATCCAGATCGATGAAGATCGCCTCGCCCGGCATCACGTCGCGCAGGAAGCGGAAACCCAGGCCTTCCAGCGCCACCGATTCGCTCGCCACCATGTATTCCGGGCCCTGGTCGGTCTCGTTGAAGCCGATGCAAAGCGGCCGGATGCCGAACGGGTCGCGGAACGCGAGCAGGCCGTAGCCGGCGATCTGGGCGACCACCGCATACGAGCCGCGCACGCGCCGGTGCAGCGCCGACACCGCCTTGAACAGCGCGGATGGATCGAGCGAATAGCCGGAAGTCGCCTGCTGGATTTCGTGCGCGAGCACGTTGAGCAGGACCTCCGAATCGGAATCCGTGTTGATGTGCCGGCGGTCATTGCGAAACAGCTCATTCTTCAGCTGCTCCCAATTGGTCAGGTTGCCGTTGTGCGCGAGGATGATGCCGAACGGCGCGTTCACGTAGAACGGCTGCGCTTCCTCCTCGCTCGACGAACCGGCGGTCGGATAGCGCACCTGGCCGATGCCTGCGGTGCCGGGCAGCGAGCGCATGTTGCGGGTGCGGAAAACATCGCGCACCAGGCCGTTGGCCTTGTGCATCGAGAACGTGTTGCCGTGATTGGTCGCGATGCCTGCAGCGTCCTGGCCGCGGTGCTGCAGCAGCAGCAGCGCATCGTAAATCAGCTGATTGACCGGGCCTTGGGAAACAACGCCGACAATGCCGCACATGATGGATTTCCTCGATGGAGAGAGATTAAAAACTTACGTGCCGCGCGAGATCGCCCGGCAGATAGGGTTTGACGGTGCGCGCCGCGGTTTCGGCCAGCGGGCTGAACAAGGCCTGGGTCCAGAACGGCTGCTGCGGAATGGCCGTCATGCCGCACAACAGCACCCCCGCCATGACCAGCACCAGTCCGCGCGCCAGGCCGAACAGGCCGCCCAGCCCACGATCGGCCAGCGTCAGGCCGGCGGCCTTCACCAAGGCATCCACTGCCATGCTCACGAGCCCCATCAGCAGCCGCGTTCCGACGAACAGTACAAGGAAAGCGACGATCAGTCGCGTCATCTTTCCCGCGAATATCTCGGGCAGCCATTGCGCGAAATCCTCGCTCAGCGCATTGGCGACCACGAAGGAAACGATCCAGCTCAGCAGCGAGAGAATTTCCCTGACCAGCCCGCGCAGCGTGCTGATGATGATCGAACACGCCAGTATCACCAGGACTAGATAGTCGAACAGCGTCACGTCAGGCCGGCACCAGCGTACCGTTCAGACCCATCTTGACGATGCGCTCGCGCATCTTCTCCGCTTCGTCCCGGCTGGCGAATGGTCCCACTCGCACCCGGGTGCGTTCGCCGCTTTCGGTGGCCACCTTCTGCGTAAACGACTTGATGCCGGCGCCCGCCAACCTGCCTTGCAGTTCGTTGACCTTTTCCTGCGACGCAAGTGCCGCAACCTGGATTACAAATTTTTCCGCCTTTTTCTCGGTCGTGCGCGGGTCTGCGCGGCCTTCCAGCAGCGCCAGTGCACGTGCGCCGTCGTCGCTGCGCGCAGGACTCTCGGAGCCGACCGGCGGCGCGCCTGCAACGGATGGCGTCGAAACGGCGGCCGGCGCGCGGGCCGCAGGTGCAGCCGGGGGAGATGCGGGAGCAACCGAGGCTGCAGGGGCAGGAC
>DATLGF010000044.1:0-11381 GCA_035540575.1 Noviherbaspirillum sp. | reverse complement strand
CCATGATGCCGTCGTGATGCGCAATCAGGGCGCTGACGATGGCTTCCTGTGTCCTGAAGCACGAGTAAGGACTGCCTGCCGGAGACTGGCCCAGCATCAGATCAAGCATGCCGCCGATGATGTGCTGGTAGGTGGACTCCGCGCGATCCGTGAGCGAGCCCTCGTTGCATGCGGAAATCACTCCGGCCTGTTTCGACAGGACGTGATGCTGCTCCTGCAGCGTCTGGAACTGGCGACGGCATTGCGCCAGTTCCGCCTTCAATGCCTGCCGCTCCACCAGCATCGCTTGCCCCGTTTCCAAGGTGATGACGGGATGCGCAATGCGCTCGTGGCGGCTGAAGAGAAAGGCTGGTCGCTCTTCAGGGTAGTGATCCCGCATCCAACGCTTGAGATCCAGATGTCTGATGGAGAGATCGGGGGAATCCCAGAGCGCCTTGTCGTTCTGTGTGATGCCATTGCAGCCATAGGGAAGTTCGCCGTTGAAGATCGCGTCGTAAATGCGCTCGGTGCACAGGCGTAGCTCGGCCCATCCAGGGAAGTTGAGCGCCGTGGGAAAGTGCCTCGGTGACGAGATCAAGCACAAGATATCTTTCTTGCGCTTCAGCAAACCTGCCCAGCGTATGGCTGCTTCGATTGGTCGATAATAGACCTTAGACACAGGTGGACTGTCGTGCATGCATCCATCTCCCTACAAGGAATATTTACGTCAATAGCGCATCAAGACCTGAGTACTCGGGCGTAGCCAACAGCAGAGAATGAGCAACGCTCATTCATGCGCGCCGAGTGTTGCCTCGGCCTGATCGTCGCGGGCTGTCTATCTAAAAAGTTGGATGTTTGAGCCGTTCCACGCTTGACTGCATCGGTGATGCTGGCGGAATCTCACAACAGCACTGCGACGCATGCCAGTTGCGCGTTTGCAAGAGCGTTATTGCTAGGCGGGAATTCAGCAAGACCCGCTTTGCATCATCTGCTCTGCGTCGGGTCTATCAGCATGCTCGTCACAAGTTCGATGAGTGCCGCCATGTAGCAAGGCTGGGTATGTTCGGCTGATCCGTACGCGTGCTTAAGACCTGTGGGAAATACTGTCAGACTGAAATAGAAGCAAGCAGCGCGTGAATTACGGGGCTTTCAGCGCGTCCCAGAGCATGAGGGTGAGCTTGGAGAGATCGATGCCGGAAGTCGCATGGTGACCAAGCCTTGGTGGCAGTGAGTGGCCGTCAGAAGATGTCAGCAGACAGCTTTACTTGCCGAAGAAGGAAGGGGCGGTACATAATATGGTCTTTACCCGTTGAGCGAACAGAAGGAATCTTTTTTCAATCAATGGGTTGGGTGCGGTGTTTTGTTTCCTTCACCCGCTCCAACGCCGTCCCGGCGCCGTCAGATGCCGTTCCACCGCACCGCCAGGTGCTTTTTTTTCGCCCGCACGACTCTCAAGCATGAGCGATACCGACAAGCCCGACACCCCAGCCCGCAACATGTTGTACGACCCGACCGAGCGCCGCATCCGCAGCTTCGTCACGCGGGCCGGCCGCCTGTCGACCGCCCAGGCCAAGGCGCTCGAGACCCTCGGCCCGCGCTTTTGCATCTCTTACCAGAAGGCGGCGTTCGACTTCGACGCGGCATTCGGACGCCCCGCCCCGACCATCCTGGAGATCGGTTTCGGCATGGGCGACACGACTGCGGCGATCGCGGCAGCGATGCCGGAGAAGAACTTCATCGGCGTCGAAGTGCACACGCCGGGCGTGGGCAGCCTGCTGAAGCTGATCGGCGAGCAGAACCTCTCCAACCTGCGCATCATCCAGCACGACGCGTTCGAGGTCGTCACGAATATGATCAAGCCGGCATCGCTGGCCGGTGTGCATATCTTCTTTCCCGATCCCTGGCACAAGGCACGGCACAACAAGCGCCGCCTGATCCAGGCGCCATTCGTCGAACTGCTGTCGAGCCGGATCGCGCCGGGCGGGTATATTCATTGCGCGACCGACTGGCAGGACTACGCGGAGCAGATGCTGCAGGTGCTCGCAGAGGAGCCGACGCTGGCCAATACCGCCGACGGCTATGCGCCGCGGCCGGACTATCGGCCGGTGACCAAGTTCGAAAACCGCGGCCTGCGGCTCGGGCACGGGGTGTGGGATCTGGTGTTCGTGAAGCGGTAGCGGCTTCGTACACCGCCCGCTCTGAGGGCTGAGGCGGCTTGAACGCTGGAGATTCCTCACTGCGTTCGGAATGACAAATATTTCCTGTCGTTCCGAGCGAACGCGAAGAACCTCATCCGCCCGCACCCCGGACGGCGCCGAACCCCGCTCCTACTACTCCATCCCGGCAATCAGGCTCACGATCTCCTCGCCGTAGGTCTCGAGCTTCTTCTCGCCGACGCCGGATATCCCGCGCAGGTCATTGAGTGAAGACGGCTTGGCGCGGGCAATCTCGCGCATCGTCGCGTCGTGGAAGATCACGTAGGCCGGCACATTGTGTTCGCGCGCGGTTTCCATGCGCCACCAGCGCAGCTTCTCGAAGATCGCCTGCTCGACGGGAGAAAGCCCCGCTTCCGCGTAAGCGGTCTTGCGCTTCGGCGCTTCACGGCGCGCTTTCGCCGGCTTGCGGTACTGCCGCAACTGCACCGTCCTTTCGCCGCGCAATACCGGGCGCGCGTGTTCGGTGAGCTTGAGCGCGCCGTAGGCCTCGTGATCGACTTCGATCAGACCGAGCGCAATCGCCTGGCGCAGGATCGCGCGCCATTCCGTCTCGCCGACATCGCTGCCCACGCCAAACACGGACAGCGCCTCGTGGCGCCACTGCTTCACTTTTTCCGATTCCACGCCGCGCAGCACGTCCAGCACATGCCCGGCGCCGAAGCGCTGGTCGACCCGGTAGATCGCCGACAGCAGCTTCTGCACCGCGACCGTGCCGTCAAACGACTGCGGCGGATTCAGGCAGTTGTCGCAATTGCCGCAGGGCTGAGACGACTGGCCGAAATATTCGAGCAGGCGCACGCGCCGGCAGGACAGGGTTTCGCACAAGCCAAGCATTGCGTCGAGCTTGGCGGACTGCACGCGCTTGAAGTTTTCGTCGGCTTCGGATTCGTCGATCATGCGGCGCTGCTGCACCACGTCCTGCAGGCCGTAGGCCATCCATGCTTCGGCGGGCAGGCCGTCGCGACCGGCGCGGCCGGTCTCCTGGTAATAGCCTTCCATGCTCTTGGGCAGATCAAGATGGGCGACGAAGCGTACATCCGGCTTGTCGATGCCCATGCCGAAGGCGATGGTGGCGACCATCACGATGCCGTCCTCGCGCAGGAAGCGCGCCTGGTTGGCCGTGCGATCGCGCAGTTCCATGCCGGCGTGGTAAGGCAGCGCGTCGATGCCGTGGTCGCACAGGAACTGCGCCGTTTCCTCGACCTTCTTGCGTGACAGGCAGTACACGATGCCGGCCTCGCCTTCATGCTCGGCACGGATGAAGTCGAGCACCTGGTTGCGGCCGCTGGTCTTCTCGACGATCTGGTAGCGGATGTTCGGCCGGTCGAACGAGGACACGAACTGCGCGGCCTCCTCCAGCTGCAGGCGGCGCACGATTTCGGCGCGCGTCTGCGGATCGGCGGTCGCGGTCAGCGCGATGCGCGGGATGTGCGGGAAGCGCTCGTGCAGGATCGACAGCCTGATGTACTCGGGCCGGAAGTCGTGGCCCCATTGCGACACGCAGTGCGCCTCGTCGATCGCGAACAGCGCGAGCTTCGCGTCGTCGAGCAGTTCCATGCAGCGCGAGGTGAGCAGGCGTTCCGGAGCGACGTAGAGCAGGTCGAGCTCGCCGTCGCGCACAGCCTGCTCGACGCGCACGGTCTCGCGGAAATCCTGGGTGGAATTCAGGTAGGCGGCGCGTACGCCGACCTCGGCGAGCGCGTCGACCTGGTCCTGCATCAGCGCGATCAGCGGGGAGACGACCACGCCGACGCCGTCGCGCAGCAGGGATGGAATCTGATAGCACAGCGACTTGCCGCCGCCGGTGGGCATCAACACCAGGGCGTCGCCGCCACCGGCGACCTGGCGGATGATGTCGGCCTGCTGGCCGCGAAACGCGGGATAACCGAAAACCGACTGCAGGACCTGCAGCGCGCGTTCGTCAAGCGTAGCGGCCATAGCCTATCAATGTGTCCAGCCGAACCAGGCGGCGCCCAGGATCAGCAGGCCGACCACGATGCGGTACCAGCCGAACACCCGGAAATCGTGGCGCGAAATGAAATGCAGCAGCCAGCGCACGCACAGGAAGGCAGAGACGAAGGCCGCCACCGCGCCGGTGCCGAACCAGGGAATGTCGTCGGCGGAAAACAGGTCGCGGTACTTGTACATCGAGTACGCGGTGGCGCCGAACAGCGTCGGAATCGCCAGGAAGAACGAGAACTCGGTGGCCGCCTTGCGCGACATCCCTATCCACATGCCGCCAATGATCGAAGCGCCGGAGCGGCTGGTGCCCGGGATCAGCGAGACGGCTTGCAGCAGGCCGACCTTCAGCGCATCCAGCGGCGACATGTCGTCCATCGTCGGCACGCGGGCAGCGGGTTCGGCCTTGGCTCGCGCTTCGACGATCAGGATGATGAAGCCGCCGATGATGAAGGCCAGTGCCACCGGAACCGGAGCGAACAGGAAGGCCTTGATTGCCTTGATGAACAAGAGGCCGAGCACGGCCAGCGGCAGAAAGGCGATGAAAATATTGATCGCGAAGCGCCGGGCCGCCGCGTCACTGAAGAGACCTGAGACGGTTTCCATGATGCGCGCCCGGTACTCCCAGCACACCGCCAGCAGGGCCCCGGACTGGATCGCGATCTCGAACACCTTGGCCTTGTCGTCATTGAAGTCGAGCATGCTGCCCACCAGGATCAGGTGGCCGGTCGACGAGATCGGCAGGAATTCGGTGAAGCCTTCGACGATGCCGAGAAGGAAGGCCTTGAATGCGAGGGTGAGATCCATGTGTGCTCGGGTGGTGATGCGGACGGCGACGGCCGCGGCGCGATCGGATTGATACGGTACCGAGACGCTTTCGCGGCGCGAGCGGCCGAAGGATCCCGCCTCAGCGAACCGGCTCGAAGGTTACCACGAGTCCACTCGAGCGCGTCGTGATCTGCGTCGGTAAAAACGTCGTTCCCGCATAGCGGAATTCATCCGGCCGGAATGTGTACAAGGGCACATCCTTCAGCAGCTGCTCGGCCAGCAGGCTGCCCACGCGACGGATCTGGTTCGCGTACAGCGGATCGAGTCCCATCACGTCGAAGGTCTCCACGCGCGGCTCTGCCAGCACCAGCGCATTGCGCGCCGGATCGAAGCGCAGCTGGCCGGAAACGGCGAGATTGCCCAGCCACGACTTATTCATGAACGGCGGTGCGATCGACGCGTCCATCGAGGTCAGGATGCGATTGCTGTCCGGCAAAAGCGCGACGCGGGGATTGGTCACGCGCACGTCGAGCAGTTCGAGGTAGCGGTTGTTGAACGGGAACTGGCGCGACAGCGCTTCCTGCAGGCGCGCAACCGGGATCTCCATCTGGCGCGGGCCCATCAGGTGCGCACAGGAAGTCAGCAGCAGCGGCGCGGCAACGATTGCAAAGACGGCAAGTCGGCGTGAAAGCATGTTTCCTCCGGTGAGAGTGGACGGCATATTGTAGTCAGCCGCAAGCGGTCAGGTGTTCCAGGCGCTGCAGCCAGAAGATCGCCTCTTCCCGGTTTGCGCCGCACATATCGGGCGACGGTTGCAGACTTTCGCATACCGCCGGGCGGCCGGGCTTGCCAAAGATCAGGCAGCGATTCGCGTCATCGAGCTGCACGCAGCGCACGCCGGCGGGCTTGCCGTCCGGCATGCCCGGAATCGGCGACGAGATCGACGGCGCGATGCAGCAGGCGCCGCAGCCGGCGCGGCACTCACTCATAGCGCAGCGCCTGTATCGGCGACAGCGATGCCGCCTTGCGCGCCGGGTAGAAGCCGAAGAAGATGCCGATCCCGGCCGAAAAGCCGACGGCCAGCACGATGGCCTGCGGCGACAGTTGCGTGGTCCAGCCGGCGAAATGGCTGACCAGCATCGAGCCCGTCACGCCAAGCACGATTCCGATCACGCCGCCGATCAGCGACAGCGTGACCGCCTCGACCAGGAATTGCGTGAGGATGTCGCGCCCGCGCGCGCCGACCGCCATGCGCAGACCGATCTCGCGGGTGCGCTCGGTCACCGACACCAGCATGATGTTCATGATGCCGATGCCGCCGACGACAAGCGACACCGACGCCACCGCGGCCAGCAGGATGCTCATGATGCGCGCGGCCGCTTCCTGCGTCTGCAGAATTTCGGTCAGATTGCGCACGGTGAACGGGTCGTCGGCGCCCGGCTGGGTGCGCTTGCGCTGCCGCAGCAGTTCGCGCACCTGGTCCTCGACCTCCTTCATGTCCACGCCGTCGTGCACCTTCACCTGGATCGTGCCGACCGCGCGCATGCGGCCCTGCGTGGTGCCGAACAGTCGGTTGCGCGCGGTGGCCAGCGGCAGCATCACGACGTCGTCCTGGTCCTGCCCCATCAGGCTCTGGCCCTTGCGCTCAAGGATGCCGACGACGGTGAACGGCACGTTGCGGATGCGGATCATCTGGTCGATCGGGTCGGCGTCGCCAAACAGGTACTGCGCGGTGGTCTGGCCGATCACCGCTACCTTGGCCGAGCCGGACAGCTCCATCTCGTCGAACATGCGTCCGGCGGTGAGCGGCCAGTCGCGTGCGATCAAATAATCCGGATTGACGCCGAACACCTGGGTCGACCAGTTGGAACCGGGCGCGACCACCTGCTCGGTGCGGCGGTTCGACGGCGCGGCCACATGCACGCCGGGGATCTCGCGTGCGATCGCGGCCGCATCGTCTTCGGTCAGGCTCATGTTCGCGCCCGCGCCCATGCGCACGCCGGAGGCGGTGGTGGAGCCGGGCATCACCATCATCAGGTTCGACCCCAGGCTCTTGATCTGCTCCTCGACGCGCGCCTGCGCGCCGGCGCCGACGGCGACCATCGTGATCACCGCGGCCACGCCGATGATAATGCCGAGCATTGTGAGCCCGGAGCGCAGCTTGTTGACCCGCAGCGCATTGAGCGCGATCTTCAGCGTTGCCAGCCAGCTCATGCGGCGTCCCTCGCGTCATCGAGCGCGGCCAGCGCGGCGAGCGCATCCTTCGGCGCGTTGCGGGTGTCGGAAATGACGCGGCCGTCGCGGAAGGTAATCAGCCGCGATGCGAATTCGGCCACGTCGTGCTCATGGGTGACGATCACGATGGTCATGCCCTGCCGGTTCAGATCCTGCAGCAGCGCCATGATCTCGATGCTGGTGCGCGAATCGAGCGCGCCGGTCGGTTCGTCGGCGAGGATCAGCGACGGATCGTTGGCCAACGCCCGCGCAATCGCCACGCGCTGCTGCTGGCCGCCGGAGAGCTGCGACGGATGGTGGTCCATGCGCTCGCCCAGGCCGACCTGCTGCAGCCGCAGCGTCGCGCGCCGGCGGCGTTCCTCGTTGCCGAGTCCGGCGTACAGGAGCGGCAGTTCGACGTTGTCCAGCGCGGTCGTGCGCGGCAGCAGGTTGAACTGCTGGAACACGAAGCCGATGCGGCGGTTGCGGATCACGGCCAGCTGGTCCTGCCCCATCGCCGAGACGCTCTCGCCGGCCAGCCGGTATTCGCCGGAAGTCGGCGCGTCGAGGCAACCGAGCAGGTTCATGAACGTGGACTTGCCCGAACCGGACGCGCCCATGATCGCGACGAATTCGCCTTCATCGATCGCGACCGACACCCCGCGCAGCGCACGAACATGGTTCGTGCCCATCACGTATTCCTTCGCCAGGTCTTTGGTTTCGATCAGCATCGTCAGAACAGGCGCGGGCCCGGCGGGCGGGATGCATTGGCGGCGCCCGGCAGCGCGGTGCCGACGATCACTTCCATGCCCTCTCTCACCTCGGGCGAAAGGATCTCGGTCGCGCTGCTGTCGGCCAGGCCCAGGCGCACGTCGATCGGACGCGGTTGGCGCTTGTCGTCAAGCACATAGATGCGTCCCGGCTGGCCGCCGGATTCGGCTGCGTCCGCCATCGCCTCGAACTTTTTCTTCTGCTCGGGCGTGAGGATCGCCATGATGCGCGCGCGCGTTTCGGCACGGTTGCGCGCTGCGGTGCGCGGGCGCTCGCCCTGCTCCGCTCCGGCCGCGGCGCGGCGCTCGCGTTCCTCGGCGAAGACGCCCTCGAGCTGACCGCGCTGCTCGGCGCTCAGGTCCAGCTGGTCGAGCTGCGTGCGGATGTCGGCGCCGGCGCGGCCGGCCGTCTGCGCGACCGGTGCCGCGCCCGGCGGGCGAAAGCGCAGCGCGCCGTTGGCGACCTTCAGCACATCGTCGCGGCTGGCCGTCACCACACGCACGTTCGCAGTCATGCCGGGCAGCAGCTCGCCGCGCGGATTGGCCGCGCTGATGACTACCGTATACGTGACCACGTTCGACACGTTCTGCGCGGCGAGCCGGATCTGCTTGACCGTGCCTTCGAAGCTGCGTCCCGGGAAGGCATCGACGGTGAAGGTCGCGCGCTGCCCCTCGCGCAGGCGACCGATCTCGGATTCGTCGATCGCCGCCTCGACCTGCATGTCAGACAGGTTTTCCGCAATCACGAACAGTTCCGGCGCCTGCAGGCTGGCCGCCACGGTCTGGCCGCGCTCGACGCTGCGCTTGATCACCACACCGTCGACCGGCGCGCGGATCTCGGTGCGTCCCAGTTCGGTCCTGGCCTGCGCAAGCGCCGCCTCGCGCTGCTTGACCACCGCCTGCGCATTGCGCAGGCCGGCCGCGGCCACGCCGCCCTGGGCCTTCGCGGTATTCACCTGCTCGAGTGCGGCGTGGTAGACGGCCAGCGCCCTTTCCTGTTCGGCGCTGGACAAAAAGCCGCGTTCCACCAGCTGCTGCTTGCGCGCCAGATCGCGCTTGGCTTCGGCCAGATCCACCTCGGCCTTGGCGAGCGATGCGCGTTGCGCGGCCTGGTTCGCCTGCTGGGTCATCACCTGGGCCTGGGCGGCGTCGAGGTCCGCCTGCGCCTGGCGCACACGGTACTCGAAGGACTCCGGATCGATGCGCGCGATCAGCTGGCCGCGCTTGACCGGCGTGTTGTAGTCGACCAGCACGTCGCGCAACTGTCCGGACACCTGGGAGCCCACCTGCACCGACACCACCGGATTCAGCGTGCCGGAAGCCGACACGCTGGCGGTGATCGCGCCGCGCTCGATGCGCGCGATGCGGTACTCGGGGCCGGTTTCCTTGCCGGCCCAGGTGCGGTAGCCGTACCAGCCGCCCGCAACCAGCACGACGATCGCCAGCCAAAGCCAGATGTTTCGTAAAGCTTTCATTAATAAGGGAAAAAGTTGGAAGAAGGTGCCCGGGAATTGTAACGGCCGGGGGTGCGGGGGTGGGTCACGCTTTGTATCGTACTGTGTCCCCTGCCGGAGGAACGGCCCGGCGCGGCATGGCGCGAAAGTATATTCTTGACACTAGGCCGGCTATCTCGATTCGCATATGACTGGCCTGCCGCTTGCCTATACCATCATCCGACATCCGCTGAAGCTGACTTCCCGTGACTGACACTTATCAAGATTACCCGCGCGACCTGGTCGGCTACGGCCGCAATCCCCCGCATGCGCAGTGGCCCGGCGGGGCCCGCATCGCCGTGCAGTTTGTCCTCAACTACGAGGAAGGCGGCGAGAACTGCGTGCTGCACGGCGACCGCGCATCCGAGACCTTCCTGTCCGAGATCATCGGCGCCCAGGCCTTCGAGATGCGCCACATGAGCATGGAGTCGATCTACGAGTACGGCTCGCGCGCCGGGCTGTGGCGGCTGTTGCGCATGTTCGAGGAACGCCGCCTGCCGCTGACCATCTTCGGCGTGTCGATGGCGCTCAAGCGTCATCCGGAAGCGACCGCCGCCTTCGTCGAACTGGGCCACGAGATTGCATGCCACGGACTGCGCTGGATCAGTTACCAGCATGTCGACGAGGCGACCGAGCGCGCGCACATGGCCGAAGCCGTTCAGATCATCCGCGAGCTGACAGGTTCCGCGCCGCTGGGCTGGTACACCGGGCGCGACTCGCCGAATACCCGGCGGCTCGTGGTCGAGCATGGCGGTTTCGTCTACGACGCCGACTACTACGGCGACGACCTGCCGTTCTGGCAACCGGTCACGATCAGCGAGAACGGCAAGCCGCTGACGAAGCCGCAACTGGTCGTGCCCTACACGCTGGATGCGAACGACATGCGCTTTGCGGCGATGCAGGGTTTCAATTCCGGCACGCAGTTCTTCGACTACCTGAAGGATGCGTTCGACGTGCTGTATGCCGAGGGCGACCCGGACGGACTGAACCGGCCGAAGATGATGTCGATCGGCCTGCACTGCCGGCTGGTCGGCCGCCCCGGCCGCGCCGCCGCGCTGGCGCGCTTCCTCGACTACATCCAGTCGCACGACAAGGTCTGGATCACGCGCCGCATCGACATCGCCAATCACTGGCGCGAAGTCCACCCTTACACCGATCCCGCTCGCTGACCGCCCATGACCCTCACGCTCGACACACTCAACACCTGTCCCGCCCCCGACTTCGTCAGCGCGCTGGGCGGCATCTACGAGCATTCGCCGTGGATTCCCGAACGCGCGGCCGCGCGCCGTCCGTTCACCACCATCACCGCGCTCAAACAGGCGCTGCAGGCGGTGGTCACCGCGGCAAGCGAGGAGGAACAGCTCGGCCTGATCCGCGCCCACCCGGAGCTCGCCGGCAAGGCGGCGATCGCCGGAGAACTGACGAAGGAATCGACCGGCGAGCAGGCCAAGGCCGGACTCAACAACTGCAGCCCGGAAGAGTTCGCCACGCTGCACCGGCTCAACGCCGACTACAACGCGAAGTTCGGCTTTCCGTTCATCCTCGCGGTCAAGGGGCCCGACGGCAAGGGCTACAGTCGCGCGCAGATCATCGAGACTTTCAGCCGGCGGCTGAAGAACGGCCGCGCCGACGAAATGGCGGAATGCCTGCGCCAGATCCACCGCATCGCCGAACTGCGCATCAACGACCTGCTCGGCTACACGCCGGCGCTGGGCAACCAGATCATGGAATGGGCGGAGGTGATCGGCGCCTGGAGCGACGAGCCGAACAACCTGACCTGTGCGTACATGACCAATGCGCACCGCAAGACCGCGGTGCAGCTGGCGGCCTGGATGCGCGAGGCCGGCATGCAGGTGCAGATCGATGCGATCGGCAACGTGGTCGGCCGCTACCTGTCCGACAACCCGGATGCGAAGACGCTGATGACCGGCTCGCACTACGACACCGTGCGCAACGGCGGCAAGTACGACGGGCGCCTGGGC
>DATLGF010000043.1:0-11526 GCA_035540575.1 Noviherbaspirillum sp. | reverse complement strand
TTGACGGGCAGGTCGTTGGGCTTGTTCATGCGTCATTCCTGTGGTGGGGTTGAAGACGCACGGGATTCTAGGAAGCTTGCGTTACGGCATCGTGACGGCCGCATGACAGTTTCATGACAGCAGCTATTCGAGCCGCAGTTGCCAGTAACCCACATCGATCCAGCGATCGAACTTGCGCCCCACTTCGCGAAAGAGGGCGACCTGCTCGAAGCCGAGCTTCTCATGCAGGGCAACGCTGGCCGGATTCGGCTGCGCGATGCCGCCTATCACGCTGTGCACGCCGCGTTCCCGCAGTGCGGCGATCAGCGCCCGATACAGCTGTGCGCCGAATCCCTGCCCGTGCCGGTCGGGCGCGACATACACCGTGCTCTCGACCGAATACCGGTACGCGGCCCGCGTGCGCCATGGCGTCGCATATGCATAGCCGGCCACCACGCCGTCCTGCTCCAGCACGAACCAGGGCGAGGTCGCGCGTATTCGCGCGGCCATCTCGTCGATTGACACCGGCGCTTCCTCGAAACTGATCGCGCTGGTCAAGACATAGTGGTTGTAGATCGCGCAGAGGACCGGCGCGTCGTCCGCGACCGCCGCCCGGATGGCCGGCGCGCTCACGCGCGCCCGCCGGTCGCGGCGAAGGTCTCGCGGGTGGTGCCGGAGAGATGAGCGCGCAGCCATTTGTGCGCCGGACTGCGCGTATCGCGCTCGTGCCAGAGCATGTCGATATGCACGTTCGGCAAATCGAACGGCAGCTCCTTCGTCGCCAGCGCGCCGGTGATGCCGGTGGATGCCACCAGGTGGCGCGGCAGCACGGTGATCAGGTCGGACGTGGCGACCACCCGGCCGGCGGTGAAGAACTGGTTGACCGTCAACAGGATGCGCCGCTCGCGCCCGAGCTGGGCCAGCGCCTCGTCCACCAGGCCGTGCGCCCGCCCGGAGAAGCTCACCAGCAGGTGATTGGCGGCGCAGTAGGCGTCGAGCGTGAGTTCCTTGTCCGCCAGCGGGTGGTTCTTGCGCATCACGCAGACATAGCGGCCCGAATACAGCTGCTCATGGCGTATCGGCGAGACCGAGGCCACCTGCCCCCCGGCCAGCTGGGCGACCACGCCGGGAAAGAAGCCGACTGCCAGATCGATGTCGCCGCGCAGCAGCATCGGTCGCGGCTCGCGCGTGGTCAGCGGCACCATGCGGATCGTCAGCAGCGGGGCTTCGCGTTCGATCGAGCGCACCAGCGACGGCAGCCACAATGCCGCGGTCGCATCCGCCATTGCCAGCCGGAAGGTGTTCTCGGCGCGCGCGATATCGAAGTTCTCTTCCGGCGTGATCGCCTCTTCCAGTTCGGTCAATGCGCGGCGCACCGCCGGCCACAAGGTCTCGGCGCGGGGCGTGGGCTTGACGCCATGCGCGGTGCGGATCAGCAACTCGTCACCGAGCGCTTCGCGCAGGCGCCGCAACGCATTGGAAACGGCCGGCTGGGTCATCGCCAGCCGGCTCGCGGCGCGGGTGAGGTTCTGTTCGGTCATCACGGCGTCGAAGACGCGCAACAGGTTCAGGTCAAGGGTGAGAAAGCGCATGGCAGCGGGAAAGTGAAGGTGCCGGGCAACGGCAGATGATATTCAGAATCTTTATGTTTGATATCCAAAAACGGAATTGGAGTTATAACTCGCCCGTCCATATACTGCAATGCACAAACGAAAGAAATTTCCGAGTTTCCTTACTGAAGGAGTAAACCATGTCCCTGATTTCCGCGCTCGTCCCTGCCGAAGCAGTGCTCGCCAACGCCGGCGCCGTTGCCCGCCCGCTGCTGGGCCTGGGCCTCTTGACCGCCCTCGTCATTTTCTTCCGCCCCTTCCTCGCCGGCCTGCTGCGCGCGGCCCTGATGGTGCTCGCCCCGCGTACCGCGTCCGCGCTGCACGCCGCCCGCGAGAAGGCAGCCGGCGTGATGATGCTCCATCGCATGGCGCGCGAGGTCGAGCGCAACCAGCCGGCCCTTGCTGCCGAGTTGCGCGCGATCGCCTCCCGCGACTGATCCCTATTCTTGCCAAGGAACGAACATGAGCGCAGTCCTGCATCCCCATCCCGCAGCCTTGCTGCAATCTGCCGAGACCCGTCACCTGGAAGGCAGTCTGCTGGAGCGCCTCGGCGCCCGTGCCGGCCTGTCGCCGGCGCTCGCTTCGCTGCTGCCGGCCTTCGTTTCCGGCGCCTTCGCCGGCGCGGTCGTGGCGCTCGCGTTGGGCGGCAGCTTCAGCCAGTGGCTGGAAAACTGGCTGGTCGCCTGGGCGGTGGCATTTCCGCTGTTCTACCTGGCCGGAACGCCGCTGCTGCGCGCGGTGCGCTTTGTTTCCACTCCGGCAAAGCCGGAAGCCGCTGCGCTGGGCATCGCCGATATTGCCTCTGCGTCAGCCCGCGCCTCGCAGCGCCACGGATTTACCGTTTTGCGGAACTTGAAGGTACGTGAAGACTTCTACCGTGCGTAGGCGAGGCAATCGGTTCTACAGTGTCTCCTCCTTTCCTTCCCAGGAAGGGTTCCACCCCGCAAGCTTCGGCTTTGCGGGGTTTTTTTTCGCCGCGGAATGCTGACTGAACGCTACGCGATTCTTTGCAGCGCGTCACGAATCTCGGCGGCACTGTCCGGCCGCACCAGCCGGGCGATTTCCTGGCCGTCACGCAGGAAAACCAGGGTCGGCCACAGCTTGACGCGGAACGAGCGCCCGAGCGGACGGCCGCGTCCATCCTCGATCTTCAGGTGCCGTACCTGAGGGTGGCTGTCAAAGGCCTCCGCCAGCAGCGGCTGCGCGGCACGGCAGAAACCGCACCAGCCGGTGCCGAACTCCAGCACGGTCGCACCGGGCAGCGTATCGACTTCGCCGCGTGGCGGCTCTTCGGTGAGAAACGTGGTGCTCATTCCCATGACGGTCTCCAGGCAGTTCGGGCGCGCGCGGGGTTCATCGCGCGTCGCGCAGCGCAATGCGTGCCAGCGCCAGCGCGCCTTCGAATGAGCGCGCGGCGGCGATGAAACGCTTGTTGTGGCAGAACACCGCATCCGGCACGCCGGTCTCGGCGGCCAGCTCGGCCTCGCGCAGGCCGGCCCACGGCGCCGGCAGGTCCATGCGCGCCTCGAAGGTTTCCGGATTGGCCGGCACGGTACTCAGCATGTAGCGGTCGTCGCCGATGCTGTAGCCGATCACCAGAAGCACCTTCGGCATTTCGTTGCGCACCACCCCGGACCACGGCAGGCCGGCGTTTGCCAGGAACAGCACGCGGCCGCCTTCCAGCAGTTCTCCATTGCGCACCTGATCGAGCGCGCGCAGGCTGCCCACGCGGTATTTCACCTGGTTGACGATGACATCCTCCATCACTGCCATCGCGCGCCGGAAGCGGGCAAGGCGCAGCGCTTCCGCGGCCGCGGCGTTGCCGGCATGCTGCTCGTCCATCCAGTTCGGGTTGTAGCCGCTGATCAGCGCCGACAGGCCGTAACCGCCGGGCGCACTACGCGCGGCGCCGGTATCGGACATGTCGAGGTACTGCACGACATCGGCATCGATCGCATAGGCGATCTGGCTGGCCCGCTCGTCGTCGAGCTGCACGCCGGCCTCGCGCTCGGCAATGCGCGCCACGCAGCGCGCGCCGTGCGCCTTCCAAACGAGTCCGGCACTGGCATAGACGACGCCGGAAGCGCGGGCGGCATCGAAGCCTTTCTGGTGATGGTCGAAGCGGCCTGCGGCGGGATCCCAGACGCCGCCGACGTCGACGGCGAAATCGGCGCGTTCAATCAGCGCCGGGTCGCGCGTGCGAATCAGCTCGCAGCCGGGGAAGACGATGTCGAGCACCGCGACGGCCCAGACATCGTCTGCGTGGAACTTGCCGGAGTGGGTGGCGATGATCATGCGAAAAGGGAAGTGGGAGGGCGCGCGGCGCATTGTACGCGCGACGCGCAAGCGGCTGCGCGCCCCGGTCATGATGTGACCGTTCGCAGGCGGGCTTTATCCCGGCAGCGAGGGCCGGGATGCAGCGCTTGCAGGCGCGGACTGACGGCCCGCCAGCGCGGCGCTCATTCGTAGGTGGCGATCATCCACACCACGATGCCGGTACACAGCGCCAGAAAACCCGCAGCCGCACGGACGCGGCGCATGTTCAGCAACAGCCGGCGGCGTCCGAGCTGAATTCTGTTGTAGAGCGACCTTCCCATGATGTTCTCCGCACCGGCACTGTTGCCGATAGAGAAGAGTATAGAGAGCCGCCCTGACAACTCCATGACATATGGCATGACATGCGCTTGCCTGCGGTAAAAAAGCAACAGCGCGCTCGCGCCATCAGCCGTCCGGGGGAACGGAGCGTTCGATCGCCTGTTTCAAGCTGTCCGGCACCTGTCCTTCGCCTTCAAGCTGCGTGTCCTGCTGCAGCGATTCGCTCATTGCATCGCCGGCATCGGCGCCCGCCAGGCCCGCCGCCCCGGCGTCGGCCGGGACCTGGCCGACCCTGCGTGCGCCGTCCGACTGCTGGTCGAAGTTCTGTTCCTCGGCAACCGAGAAGCGCCCGTCCTGCTCATCGTCGTCCGACGCGCGCGACAGCGCGAATTCCGACTGCGTCTCCTGGTCGGATTGCGGCGGCGGCGCTGCCTGGCTGGAAGCGGGCAGATCGGAAAAATCCTCGCTGCTGTCCCATCCTTCGCTGCCGGCTGCGTAACCGGATGCGGCGCCTTTTTTCTGCCGATCCTGTCCATCCTGCTGCTGAATGCTTGCCATCGTGCATCTCCTGTCTCGATCAGTCTCAGAGAGACCCGATCACACTGAGAGCCGATGGCGCCGCACAAGTTGCGGGCATGTCGCGCGCTTTCTTCTTTCTATGCGTGCGCGGTCTGACGGCGGCGCTCCAGTTCGTCGGGCGACACGTCCTCGACATGCGTGGAAACCCACCACTTGTGGCCGAACGGGTCCTGCAGCAGGCCGGCGCGGTCGCCGTAGAACTGGTTCTCCACCGGTCGCACCAGTTGCGCACCCGCGTCCACCGCACGCTTGACCACCGCGTCCACGTCCTCGACATACAGGTGCATCATCACCGGCGTGCCACCGATGGTCTGGGGACCGGTCGCCTGCATCTCCGGATATTCGTCGGACAACATCAGCAGCGAATCGCCGATCTGAATCTCGGCATGGCCGACGCGGCCGTCCGGCTCGCTCATCCGAAAGCGTTCCTCCGCGCCAAATGCCTGCTTGTAGAAATCGATCGCGGCCGCGGCGTTCCTGATCGTCAGGTAGGGGGTGATGTTGCGGTAGCCTTCGGGAATCGGTTTGACGCTCATGTCGGTACTCCTATGATTCAAGTCCGCGCAGCAGCATGTCGGTATCGATCACCCGCAGGCTGCCGCGCACCTGTTCACCGTCCTTCGGGAACCAGCGTTGGGCAACGAAAGGCGCAAAGCCGGTTTCCTCGCGGATCGCAAACTGGAAGACGGCATCCCAGTCCGCATCCTTCGGCATCACCCACACCACGCGTCGGCCGGCGTCGCCGCGTATGCCGGCGTGGCGCAGGTTGTGCCTGACCCGCTGCGCGCGCTCCTCGCGGCTATCCGCGTACTCGCCGTTCTCGTCCGGCAAGGGCAGCACGCCCGGCACGCGCACCTGGTGCACTTCCTGGGCGCCGGTCTTGAAGCGCGCCCAGTAGCCGGTCAGCGTGCGCGCGACAAACGCCAGCTCCTCGTCGGTGAGCGGGTCATCCAGGTAATAGCAGGAAAGAATGTTCGGCATGGCTTCCTCGCGAACAGACAGCATACGCGCTCCCGCCGCGACTCCCGCATGCAATCCGCGGCACCGCTGAGCGGGATTAAGGCTACGCTGAACAGGTCCCCGCGCGTCGCACATCCAGAAACCGGGCGGTCTGCTGCGTTGAAAATCCTCGCGATAGCCCCGCCATCGCTCCGGCTTTCGCCTTGCATACCATCCCGATTTCGGGCGCGCCATCGCGGGACTTGTCCAGCGCAGCCTTAACGATTCTTTCCGCTGCCCGAGAGGCTAGCCCCGCGCTGCTGACACCATCCTGTCAGCAGCCGTGCAGCAGGGCGGCGGTGCGCGCGGCGATGTCGGCGCCGAGCGCGACACCCATACCGTTGCAGCCGAAACCGATCGCCACGCGCGGCGACACGGCGCGCACGATCGGCTGCTTGTCGGCGGAAAAACCCATGATGCCGGACCAGCGGTGTTCGATCGCGACCTTGCTGCCCGGCAGGATGGTCTCGCGCAGCAAGCGTTCCTGCGCCTGCTGGATGACCGCGCTCAGGCCCATCGCGCTCGTCTCTTCCCCGGCGAAATCGAGATGGCGCCCGCCGCCCAGCAGCACGCGATCGCCGATGTTGCGGAAGTACCAGTAACCCTCGTCCATGTGAAAGGTGCCGCGCCAACGCAAGCCGGCAACCGGCGCGGTGACGAGGACCTGGCCGCGGCCGGGGCGCACTGCGCAGGCGGGAGCGAGCTCACCAAGCAGGCCGTTGGTGCACAGCGCCACGCGCGCCGCGCGAAAGCGCAGCTCACGCGGGTCGGCGGCGCTGCCCGCATGCAGCTCCACGCCGGCTGCCCCTTCATGCAGCGAGCGCACGGTCACGCCGCCGTACAGAGCGATGCCGGCGTCGACGGCGAGCCGGGACAGCGCCCGCATCATGCGTCCGGAGTGCAACTGCCCTTCGAGCGGATTGGCCACCAGCGCGGCAACCTGCGGCCCGAAACCACTGGCGGCGCGCATCGCCGCATCGAGCTGAAACACGTCGCGGCCGAACAGCGGGCGCAGGCGTGCATTCGCTTCATCCATGCGTTCCAGCGCGGGCAGTTGCGCGGTGCTCAGCAGTTCGTAGCCGCCGTGCGGCTCGAAACCGAGTGCCGCTTCGCCCACCCGCGCGCGCAGCCGCGCCAGGCCGCGCCAGCGCTGCTCGACGACGGCCAGCGCCGCGTCTTCGCCCATCGTGTCGAAGTCGTGCAGGATTTCCGTCAGGCTGCCGAAGCAGGCGAAGCCGGCATTGCGGGTCGACGCGCCGTACGGCAACACGCCGCGTTCAAGCACCGCGATGCGCGCGTCCGGCGCGAGCGCGCGCAGCTCCAGCGCGGTCTGCAGGCCGATCAGCCCCGCGCCAACGACGATGAAATCGGCGTCCGGCGCGGCGTCGTGTTCCCAGAAACTCAAGTGCATAAGCAATCCCTTCTGCTGCACATCATACTGCGCACAATTGCTTACATTGAGGGGCGATTTCCTTGTGATTCTTCCAAGTCCGGACCAAAACCATTCGAAAAGGGGCTTGTCCAAAAGCCAATTCGGACAGCAGGGGAAGGCGTGGTGGAGAGCGAGGACGCACGCGCGGAAACGAAAGACGAACCGGCGCGGCAACGGAAAAAGAACGACGGGAAGGGCGCGAAGCGATCCTGGCGCAGGACTGTGCTGCGCGTGGCGCTGGCGAGCGTCGGCGTATTCGTCGTGCTGCTGGTTGGCGCGGGTGTGTTCGTGGCCAACTATCTGCACGGATTGAACAAGACCCTTCCAGGCGTCGATGCGATGCTGCAGGCGCGCGGCGCCGAGCCCAGCATCCTGCTGTCGGCGTCGGGCACGCACCTGGCGACCTTCAGCCGCGGCCATTTCGCCCGCGTGTCGCTCGACGAGGTGTCGCCCTACGTGGTGCAGGCGCTGATCGCGGTCGAGGATCATCGCTTCTACGAGCACAAGGGCATCGACTATGAACGCACGCTGGGGGCGCTGTGGTACACGCTGCGCGGCAACATGCAGGGCGGGTCCACGCTCACTCAGCAGCTTGCGCGCAACATGTTTCCGGTGCGCGTGGGCCGCGAGCGCACGCTGGAGCGCAAGCTGCGCGAGATGCTCACAGCGCTCAAGATCGAGCAGACCTACACCAAGGACGAAATTCTCGAGACCTACCTGAATTCGGTGCCCTTCCTGTATCAGGTCACCGGCATCGAGATGGCCGCGCGCACCTATTTCGACAAGTCGGCTGCCGATCTCGACCTGCTCGAGAGCGCCACGCTCGTGGGCATGCTCAAGGGCACCAGCTATTACAACCCGGTGCTGCACCCGGAGCGTGCGCAGCGGCGCCGCAACATCGTGCTCCAGCAGATGGTGCGGCACGGGATGCTCGACGCGGCCGTGCTGCAGCGCCTGCGCAACGAGCCGCTGAACGTGCAGCTCACGCGCCAGCCCGATCCGCTGGGCAGCGCGCCGCACTTCGCCGCCCATGTGCGGCGCCAGCTGATCGAATGGGCCGAGGCCAACGACTACAACATCTACACCGACGGCCTGATCGTGCACAGCACGATAGACGATCGCTTTCAGCAGGCGGCTGCCGCCGCCGTCGAGCGCCAGACGAAACTCCTGCAGGACATCGCGGACGTCGAATGGGCGCAGCGCGATGCCCGGGTGGCCTCGCAATCGCCGGCGCACTATACGAAGCTGCGCAAGAAAATCGAGCCGTTCAGCCGCTTCTGGGAAGAACGTCCGGGACTGCTGGAAGCCTTCGTGCGCGAGAGCCGCGAGTTCCGGCGCGCGCAGAACAGCGGCGAGTCGGCGGAAGCGGCGCTGCAGCGTCTGCTCGGCGACGAACGCTTCATCGCACGCCTGCGCGAATTCAAGACGCGCCTTGAAGCCGGTTTCGTGGCGATCGACCCGCGCTCGGGCGAGGTGAAGGCCTGGATCGGCAGCCGCAATTTCGAAATCGATCAGTTCGACCATGTCGCGCAGGCGGTGCGCCAGCCGGGCTCCACGTTCAAGCCCTTCGTCTACGGCGCGGCGCTGGAGCACGGCCTGCGGCCCGAGCTGCAGTACCCCGACGGCAAGATCGAGATCCGCCTCTCGGATGGCGGCGTGTGGCGGCCCACCGACATGTCCGGCTTTTCCAATCGCCTGATGTCGATGCGCGAGGGCCTGGTCTTTTCGAAGAACACCATCACCGCCCAGGTGATGCTGGACGTGGGCGTCGAGCAGGTCGCGCGCCTGGCGAAGGCCGTCGGCATCCGCAGCAGCCGGCTGCGCCTGGTGCCCTCGCTGTCTCTCGGCACCAGCCCGGTCACGCTGCTGGAAATGGTGTCCTCCTACGCGACGATCGCCCAGACCGGCGAGTATCACGCCCCGCTGACGATCAAGCGCATCACCGACCGTGAAGGCAAGGTGATCGCTGAATTCAGCCGCACGCCGGAATACGTGATGTCCGAAGAGACCGCGCTGGAACTCATCGACATGATGCGCGGCGTGGTTCGGCAAGGCACCGGCACCGAGGTGCGCAACCGCTTCAACATCACCGCCGACATCGCCGGCAAGACCGGCACCACCCAGTACAACACCGACGGCTGGTTCATCCTGATGCATCCGGAACTGGTCGCCGGCGCCTGGGTCGGCTTCAACGACCAGCGCGTGACCATGCGCAGCGACTATTGGGGTCAGGGCGGACGCAATGCGGTGCTGCTGGTCGGCGACTTCTTCCGCGACACGCTGCGCGCGAAGCTGATCGATGCGAAGGCGCGCTTTCCTCAGGCGAACCGGCCACCGCCCTTGATGGTGCGTGCGCCGCTCGACGAGGGGGCACACGTCGTACAGGGCATCGACCTGCTGCCAGACGGACACGGCTATATCACCAGCAGCAATGGGGAAACAATGGTGATTCTCACTCCCGACGGCCACCACGAGGTCGAGCGCCGTGCCAGCGCGCCACCAAGCGCGCCGGAACAGCGAGCGGAGGCAACGGACGCGCCTGTCGAGCCACCGCCGGTGGCCGCCGCTCCGGATCGCGCCGCGTCGGCTTCCGCGGATGGCGTCGGCGAACGCAGCAGCGGCCAGTCCGGCACTGAAGGCACCAGCCGTTCCTCCGAGCCAGTGGCCCAGGCGCCGACCGTTGCCCCCCCAGCTTCACCGCCGCCTTCCGGCGCAGCGGCAGCGCCCGCCACGGCCAGCGCGGAACAGCAGCGCAGCGCGCGCCGCAACCTGCAGTTCCGCGCGGGGGAGCGCTGGAACGGGGAAATCGTCCCCCACTGAGGCCGACGCAGCCCCGCCTGCCCGGCGGGGCGGAAATAAATCTATATCGCTAGTTTTATAGTTGTAATTTGGACGAGCCTCGGCTATAGTGCAGGCCATGAACATCGATGAAGTCGCCCGCTGCCTGTCCGAACTCGGCAACACCGTCCGCCTGGAGATCTTCCGCCTGCTGGTGCGGGCCGGCGACGAGGGGCTGAGCATCAGCGAGATCCGCAACGCGATCGGAATCCCGGCTTCGACGCTCGGATTCCACCTGCGCGGCCTGGTCGAGGCGGGTCTGGTGCTGCAGGAGCGACGCGGACGGGAAGTGCGCTGCAGGGCGAATTACCCGCGGCTGCGCGGCGCGATCGACTTCGTGATGGAGGAATGCTGCAAGGGCGCGGCCGTCGTACAGGAGCTTTGAGCGATCGGTGGCGATGCGCCATTTTTTTTACCTCAACAAACCCATATTTCTAGATATATAGACAGGAGAAGACCATGCGCGCTATGACTCCATCCTCTTTTGCATCACCTGTTGCCGATCTCTGGCGCCGCACCGACCGCGTCCTGCTCGCCATCGCTGCGATCCTGTTCGTGCTCGTACTGCTCGATCCGCGCCAGGCGCAGGAAAGCCTGCTTTTCCTGGGTCGCGCGCTTGGCGCCATCGCACCGATCCTGGCGCTGTCGGTGGCCTTGGCCGCCGGGATCAAGGCAGCGGGGGCCGAGATGCTGGTCAGCCGGGCCTTCGCCGCGCGCCAAGGCCGTGCGATCCTTGTCGCCGCCATCGCCGGCGCCCTCTCCCCACTGTGCTCCTGCGGCGTCGTCCCGCTGATCGCCGGTCTGCTCGCCGCCGGGGTGCCGCTCGCGCCGGTCATGGCCTTCTGGCTGGCTTCGCCGGTGATGGATCCTGTGATGTTTGTACTCACTTCCGGCGCAATCGGCGTGGAATTTGCAATAGCCAAGACGGCGGCAGCGATCTTCATGGGGGTGGCGGGCGGCTGGATCACCCGTGCGCTGACACGTTCCGCGCTGCTCGAGCAACCCTTGCGAGCCACTGATGCCGAACTGGATACGCGCCGGCTCGCACGCTTGGACGCGATGCGCGCTGCGCCCGTGCAATGGCGGTTCTGGACGGAAGCAGACCGCGCCCAGGTTTTTCTGCTATCGGCGACCCGCAACGCGTGGACGCTCGGCCGCTGGCTCGCGCTGGCCTTCGTGCTTGAGAGCCTGATGCTGGCGTGGCTGCCGGCCGAAGCCGTCGCCCGTACGCTTGGCGACAGCGGGGGCATGGCGATTCCGCTCGCGGTACTCCTCGGCATTCCGGCCTACCTGAACGGCCTGGCGGCGATTCCTCTCGTGGGCGGCTTGATCGGAATGGGGATGAACCCGGCGGTCGGCCTGGCCTTCATGGTGGCCGGCGGCGTCACCAGCATTCCGGCGGCGATGGCGGTCTGGGCGCTGGTGCGGCCGCGCGTGTTCGTTCTGTATGTCGGGCTGGCATTGCTGCTGGCCCTTGCCAGCGCCTGGCTGTAC
>DATLGF010000042.1:0-4405 GCA_035540575.1 Noviherbaspirillum sp. | reverse complement strand
GGTCGACACCATGTCGATCGGCACCCCGACCAGTTCCTCGATGCGCTTGATGTACGCGCGCGCAGTGGCCGGCAGCGCGGCCAGCGACTTAGCGCCGACCGTCGATTCGCTCCAGCCCGGCATTTCCTCGTACACCGGCTGGCAGCGCGCCGCATCTTCCGCGCCGACCGGGAAGATGTCGACGTTGCGACCGTCCAGCGTGTAGCCGGTGCACAGCTTCAGCGTCTCGATGCCGTCTAGAACGTCGAGCTTGGTCAGGCACATACCGGACACGCCGTTGATCTGCACCGAGCGGCGCAGCAACGCGGCATCGAACCAGCCGCAGCGGCGCGCGCGACCGGTGACGGTACCGAACTCGTGGCCGACGGAAGCCAGGTGCTTGCCGATGCCGGCATCGGTGGGCAGTTCGGACGGGAACGGGCCCGAACCGACGCGTGTGGTGTAGGCCTTGGTAATGCCGAGGACATAGTGCAGCATGTTCGGTCCGACGCCCGTGCCGCTGGATGCATTGCCGGCAACGCAGTTGCTCGAAGTCACGAACGGATAGGTGCCGTGGTCGACATCGAGCATGCTACCCTGCGCGCCTTCGAACAACAGGCTGCTGCCCGCCTTGTGCGCGGCATACAGTGCCGACGAAACGTCGGTGACCATCGGGCGCAGGCGCGGCACCATCGCCATCGCATCGTCGTAGGTCTTTTGGTAGTCGACCGCGTCGGCCTTCAGGTATTGCGTGAGCACGAAGTTGTGGTAGTCGAGGTTCTCCCGCAGCTTCTCGGCAAAGCGCGCCTCGCTGAGCAGGTCCGCGACGCGGATCGCGCGCCGCGCGACCTTGTCTTCGTAGGCCGGGCCGATGCCCTTGCCGGTGGTGCCGATCTTGGCCGCGCCGCGTGCAGCCTCGCGCGCGGCATCGAGCGCCGTGTGATACGGCAGGATCACCGGGCAGGCCTCGGACACCTTCAGGCGCGAGGCGACCTCGACGCCGTTGGCCTCGAGCTTGTCGATCTCGCGCAGCAGATCCGGCACCGACAGCACCACGCCATTGCCGATGTAGCAGGCGACGCCGGCGCGCATGATGCCGGACGGAATCAGCTGCAATGCCGTCTTCTGCCCGCCGATCACCAGCGTGTGGCCGGCGTTGTGCCCGCCCTGAAAGCGCACGACGCCCTGTGCATGATCGGTCAGCCAGTCGACGACCTTGCCCTTGCCTTCATCGCCCCATTGGGTGCCGATGACAACCACATTCTTTGCCATTCTCATTAGCCTAGTGTTTTAAGAATCCAGTTTCCGTGTTCGCAGACGAGCATGCGATCGCAGTCGAACTCGTCGTGATCATTCTCGTGTCCGGGCATCGCCTGGATCACGATTTCGCCAGCCCGGCGCAGTTCCGCAACCTTCGCGCGCAGCGCGGCGTCGGTGCTCCATGGTGCCCGCACCGCCTGCTTGCGCGCGGCGCCCGGCATCAGGCGAGCGAGTTCGCGCAAGTCCATCGAAAAGCCGGTCGCCGGGCGTGCGCGGCCGAATGCCTCGCCGACTTCGTCGTAGCGCCCGCCCCGCGCCAATGCATTCGGCAGCCCCGGCACGTACGCGGCGAACATCACGCCGCTGTGGTAATGGTAGCCGCGCAGATCGGCCAGATCGACCGTCACGTCCGCGCCATCGATCTGGGCAATCAGGTGCGCCAGTTCATCCAATGCCTGGCCCACGCCGGACACATCGTCAAGCATCATGCGCGCCCGCTCGATGACTTCCGGTCCGCCGTAAAGGCCCGGCAGCGCAAGGAGCGCGCTGCGGGTGCGCGGCGCGTAATCGCGCGTCACCTCGCGCAGGCCCGGCACATCCTTGGCCTGGAGCAATTCGAACAGGTGCGCTTCGTTGTGCCGGGCCGCCGCATCGCCGGCAATGATCGCCCGCAGCACCCCGACATGACACAGGTCCAGCCGAACCTGGGCAATGCCGGCCAGCCTGAGGGACTCGAGCGCAAGCGCCTGGACCTCTGCATCGGCTTCCAGCCCGGCATGGCCATAGATTTCCGCACCGATCTGGAACGGCTCCCGCGTCGCGTACAGGCCCGACGGGCGCGCGTGCAACACGCTGCCCGCATAGCAGAGTCGCGTGACCGAGTTGCGATTGAGTAAATGCGCGTCGATGCGCGCGACCTGGGTCGTCATGTCCGCGCGCACGCCCATCGTGCGGCCCGAGAGCTGGTCGACCAGCTTGAACAGGCGCAGGTCCATGTCCTGGCCGGCACCGGTCAGCAGCGACTCGACATACTCGAGCATCGGCGGCATGACCAGCTCATAGCCGTACAGGCGGAAGTTGTCGAGTATCGCGCGGCGCAGTTCTTCGATCTTGCGCGCCTCGGACGGCAAGACGTCGGCAATATTCTCGGGAAGTAGCCAGGCAGGCATAACGCGATCAGGAAAAGGCGCGGACCAGTCCGATCAGGACAAGACCGCAAATCAGTGCAAATAGGCCGAGAAAGCGGATCTGTCCGTCGGACAGGCCCATGATACGGCTAAAGGCGGCGCGCCATTGCCGCGGAAAGAGAAACGGAATGATGCCCTCGAGGAGCAGCATCATTCCGAGCGCAATGGTCCAGGAGCCGTTCACACAGTATCCGCATCAGCGGGGAGCGGCGGGCGCCTGGGCGCCAGGCGTTGCGTTCTTGAAGTAGCGGAAGAACTCCGAACTCGGATCGAGCACCATCATGTCGCTACGATCGCGGAAGCTCGCACGATAGGCTTCCAGGCTGCGGTAGAAGCGCGCGAACTCCGGATTTTGGCCGAACGCCTGACCGTAGATGTTGGTCGCCTTCGCATCGCCGTCACCGCGGATCTTCTCGGCGTCGCGATAGGCTTCGGCGAGGATCACGGTTCGCTGGCGGTCCGCATCCGCACGGATCATTTCCGATTCGGCCGCGCCGGTCGAACGCAGCTCGTTGGCCACGCGCACACGCTCCGCACGCATGCGGTCATAGACCGAGGTGCTGATCTGCTCGACGTACTCGACGCGCTTCAGCCGCACGTCGACGATGCCGATGCCGATGCGCTTGGCTTCCTCGGTCACTTTCCGCTGGACGGCGTTCATGACCTCCGCGCGCTCGGCCGAGATCACCGCGCCCACCGTGCGCCGCGTGATTTCCTCGTTCAGCGCCGCCCTGGCGATCTGCGCCAGGCGATCCTGGGCACGGCGCTCGTCGCCGGTGAAGGACACGAAGTACAGGCGCGGCTCGATGATGCGCCACTTCACATACGAGTCGACCAGGATATTCATCTTCTCGGCCGTGATGAAGCGGTCCGCTTCCGGCGTATCCAGCGTCAGGATGCGCTTGTCAAGGAACAGCACGTTCTGGAAAGGCGGCGGGAGTTTGAAATGCAGGCCGGGTTCATCGACGACACTGCGCACCTCGCCCAGGGCGAACACGATCGCGAACTTGCGCTGATCCACGACGAACAGCGTGGACATCGCGACCATGAGCAGGATCAGGGCGGCAATCACATAACCGAAGAGGCGGTTCATCAGCGTGCCTCCCGTTCACGCGCATCGCGGCCTTCGCGACTGCGCTGGTCACGCTGGCGCTGCTGCGCTTCCAGCTGCGCCGGATCGACAGAATGTGCGCCGGGCGCGGGCTGGGGACGCGCAGCCTCGCCGGCCGTCTGGGCAATCAGCTTGTCTAGCGGCAGATAGAGCAGATTGCTCTGGTTGCGGGTGTCGACCATGACCTTGGTGGTGTTTGCAAAAATCTGCTGCATCGTTTCGAGATACATCCGCTCGCGCGTGACCGCCGGTGCCTTCTGGTACTCGAACAGCACCTGGCGGAAGCGGTCTGCGTCACCCTCTGCGGTGGCAACCACGCGGGAGCGGTAGGCCTCGGCTTCCTGCAACAGACGCGACGCGGCACCACGCGCACGCGGGATCACGTCGTTCGCATACGCCTGGCCTTCATTCTTCTGGCGCTCGCGGTCCTGACCGGCCTTGACCGCGTCGTCAAACGCCGCCTGCACCTGCTCGGGCGGCTGTACGGTCTGCAGGGTCACGTTCGTGATCAGCACACCGGAGTTGTAGCGGTCCACGATCTGCTGCATCAGTTGATTGACATCGAACGCCACCTGCTCGCGGCCCTCGTAGAGCACGAAGTCCATCTTGCTGCGGCCGACCACTTCGCGAATCGAGGTCTCGGCCACCTGCTTGACCATCTCTTCCTGCTCGCGATTGTTGAACAACCAGTCAGCGGCGTTGGTCAGGCGGTACTGAACCGCGAACTGGATGTCGATGATGTTCGCGTCGTCGGTCAGCATCAGCGACTCGCGTGGCTGCTTGTTGCGGACATGGTTGCGATATCCGACCTCGACCGTGCGAACGGTATCGACGTTAACCGTCTCGTGGCTCTGGATCGGATACGGCC
>DATLGF010000041.1:0-5299 GCA_035540575.1 Noviherbaspirillum sp. | reverse complement strand
TTCACATAGCTCATCGCAAATTTTGCGGATTGGCCGGCGACGATGAAATCGCAGGCGAGCGCGAGCGAGCATCCGGCGCCGGCCGCGCCGCCTTCGACCGCGGCGATCACCGGTTTCGGGCAATCGCGTATCGCTTCGATCCATCCGTGCAGCTGGTCGATCGACTGCGCCTGTTCGCTCGGGTCTTTGCTGCGGTTCTCCAGCAGCCGGCGCAGATTGCCGCCTGCGCAGAAATACTGGTCGGCTCCGGTCAGCACCACCGCGCGCAGGCTGTCATCGCGCTCGGCGGTGGTCAGGGTCTCGATGGCGGCGGCGTACATGTCGGGATGCAGCGCGTTGCGCGCCCCCGGGTTCGATATTGTCAGGACGAGCGTGGCGTCGCGGCGCTGGGCAATCAGTTCGGCGGACATGGCGAGTAAGGTGAGTGGGACGGTGGTAAATGCCCGCAGGGGCAAGTGCCTATTATTGCCGATTCCGCAAAATCGTTATGGAAGGTGCAAAAGCGCACGCATTGCAGTTCGGATAGAGTGTATGGCGCCATTCAACAAGAGGAGACAACATCATGATCAAGCTCTGCGGTTTCGCGGTCAGCAATTACTACAACAAGGTCAAGCTGGCGTTGCTGGAAAAGGGCGTGCCCTTCGAGGAGGAGCTGGTGTGGACCGACCGCTCGCCCGCGCTGCTGGCGCGCTCGCCGCTGGGCAAGGTGCCGTTCATGGAAACGCCGCACGGCAGGCTGTGCGAATCGCAGGTGCTGATCGAGTACATCGAGCACGCGTATCCGGAAAAGCCGCTGCTGCCGAAGGACCCGTTTGCGGCGGCAAAGGTGCGTGAGCTGGTCACGTTCATGGAGCTGCATCTCGAGCTGGTCGCTCGGGAAGTCTATGCGGAGGCCTTCTTCGGCGGAACGGTGTCGGACGAGGTGAAAGCGCGTACGCAGAAGCTGTTGAGCCGTAACGGGAAGGCCTTCGGCAAGCTGGCGAAGTTCTCGCCGTATGTCGCCGGGGATGCGTTCACGATCGCTGACTGCGCGGCGCTCGTGCACTTGCCGCTGGTGTCGATGGCCTCGAAGAAGCTGTTCGGCGAGGACGTGCTGGCCGAGTATCCGGTGCGCGACTACATCAAGATGCTGGGCGAGCGTGAGACGGTCCAGAAGGTCAACGCCGATCGCAAGGCCAACCAGGAACTGATGGCCGCGCGCGCCAAGCAATAGTCAGGGCGCGGCTTCGCTGCCCCAAAGCTGCTGCAGCGGAAATCGAAGAACGGCGTGGTCCGAAGGCAGCACTTCGCGGATGGCGTGCAGCGGCTTGCCGGTATCCCGTTTGATAGGGAACGACAACGGCGAGCCGCGCGGGCCGATGAAAGCATGAACGACCGGTGCGGACGTCGAACTTGCGCGCCGCGTCACGACGCCGATCTCGCCATCCGCGAGCCGGACCAACGTGCCGGGAGGCGAGGTTCCCAATTCCTTGATCAGATGGGCCGCTAGCACCGGTTCCGAGGTTTTCCCGCCCCGCATCAGCACATCGCGCAGCGCGGGTCCGGGCAGTAGGGTCTTGCGGTAGGCGCGCAGCGAGACGGCCGCGCAATAGCGGTCCGCCATCGCGAGGATACGTGCCGCTTCCGGGATGTCGGTGACACGCGCGCCAAGCGGATAGCCGCTTCCATCGGGATCGTCGTGGTGCATCTGCACGCAGGCCAGCCACAGCGGATCATCAATGCCGGCTGCCGCCAGCAGCCGCGCGCTTTCCTCGGTATGGCCGCGCACGTCGGCCCGTTCCGCCTCGGAGAGCGGCTCCACCTTGCCCTGAAGATGGTCCTGAAAGCGCAGCATGCCGACGTTCATCGTCAGCGCGGCGGCGACGAGGCTGCGGCGTTCCGCTTCGTCCCTTCGCATCGCGCGCGCGACCAGCAGGGCCAGGATGGCCGTGTCGACCGCATGGCGTACCGCGTAGGTGCCGGACTCGCGATTGAGCTGGATCGAGGCCAGCGCGACGTCGGTGTTGATGTCGAGCGCAGCGTTTATCGCCGCGCCGATTTCCGCGATGCGTGACCCGGGATCGGCTTCATTGCCCAGGTTGTACAGCAGGCGGCCCAAGCGCGCGACAGACTCGTTGATCAGGCGCAGTGCCGAGGGCGCTTCGCGCCTGGCTGCTTCCAGCGCGTCCAGGCGGGCCTGTCGATCGCGCTCGGCCTGCCCGCCGTCGATGAACACCCCGCGCGCCACGAGATCCTCCGCCTGCCTGGCGCTGTCGAGCACGTGGCCGCGCCGTAGCAGCAGCTTGTTCCCTGTGCCGTAGACATCCCAAGGCAGAGGTTCCCCGACCACCAGGTCATTCAGGCTGATGCGACGTTGCTCTTCCATGGCACTCCCTCCATGCGCAACCGGACGCGCGGGCGTGCGCGCCCTTGATCAGGTTTACGGCGAAGGAAGTGCCAAGCTTGAGGGCCGGTGAACGGCCCTAGACTCTTGTGAGCAGGTCCAGCGCCGCGTTCAGGGTTTCGTCCTTCTTCGCAAAGCAAAAGCGCACGACGCCCGACTCCTTCGGCCGGCTGTAGAACGCGGAAACGGGAATGGCGGCCACGCCGATTTCGGTAGTGAGCCAGCGCGCGAAATCGGCCTCGGGCAGATCCGAGATCGCCGAGTAGTCGACGCACTGGAAGTAGGTGCCGTCGGATGGAAGCAGCTTGAAGCGGGAGGCCTGCAGGCGGCTGCGGAACAGGTCGCGCTTTCTTTGGTAGAACGCCGGCAGTTCCAGGTAGGGGGCGGGATTGCGCATGTACTGCGCCAAAGCGTGTTGGACCGGCGTATTGACCGTAAACACGTTGAACTGGTGCACCTTGCGGAACTCGGCCGTGAGCGCGGCCGGCGCCGCGACGTAGCCGACCTTCCAGCCGGTCACGTGATAGGTCTTGCCGAAGCTGGACACCACGAAGGCGCGCGCGGCCAGTTCCGGATGGCGGCACACTGATTCGTGCGGCTGGCCGTCGTAGACCATGTGCTCGTAGACCTCGTCCGACACCAGCAGGATGTCGGTGCCGCGCACAATATCGGCGAGCGCCTGCATGTCGCTTTGCCGCAGCACCGAACCGGTGGGGTTGTGCGGGGAGTTAATCATGATGAGACGGGTCCGGGCGGACACGGCGGCCGCGACCTTGTCCCAGGGGATGGCATAGCCCTGTGCCCCCACCTCCATCTGCACCGGCACCACCTTGCCGCCGGCCAGCTCGATCGACGGCGCGTAGCTGTCATAGACCGGCTCGATCACGATGACTTCGTCGCCGGGATGCACGGCGCACAGGATGGCGGTCACCAGCGCTTGCGTGGCGCCGGCCGTCACGGTGATCTCGGCCGCGGGATCGTAGCGGCGGCCGTACAGCGTCTGGATCTTGGCGGCGATCGCCTCGCGCAGCGCCGGCACGCCGGCCATCGGCGGATACTGGTTCAGCCCGGCCTTCATCGCTTCGGCGACCGCGTCCACCAGCGCCGGGTCGCAATCGAAATCCGGAAAGCCCTGGCCGAGATTGACCGCGCCTTTTTCCACCGCCAGCGCCGACATGACGGTGAAGATCGTCGTGCCGACGTTGGGCAGGCGCGATTGCAGGGCGGGAGTGAATTCGGCGGAGGTCAGCGGTGCGTTCATCGTATCGAGCGGTTCAGACAGGTTCGACCATTGTATCCAACGACGGCTACGCGCGGGTCATTCCGCCTGCCAGCGTTCGGGCGGCAGGATCTCGAACATGCCGGCACGTGCGGTCTTGCGCGCAAGCTTGAGCAGGGCCTTGTCCTTCGTGATCAACTGTGCCGCGCCGGCGTCGCGGGCGAGCTCGAGGAATTTCTGGTCGTCCGGATCCTTGCAGAGCGGAAGCGGCGCAGTGCCGGCAGGCTCGCTCGGCACGACCGGAATCAGCGCGTCGAAGCGGGACATCGCCTGGGCGCGGCTGTGGTCGTCGAGCGGAAGATGCGGATAGTCGAGCACCCTGATCCATTCGGTGCGGCAGTCCGCGCGCGTCACCGCCTGCACGGCGCCTGACTCCAACGCGGCGAGCAGCGCGTTCCAGCGCGGATCGCAGAAGACGAACAGGTCCAGGCAGATGTTGGTGTCGAGAACGATGCGCTTGGGTATCATGGCGGGTTCTTGGAAACAGAAGCAGGCCGGTTCGACATGTTGATAGTGATCTCCCCAGCGAAAACGCTCGACTATGACACAGCTGCGCAGACCGATGTGCAAACGATGCCGGAGTTCCTCGACGATGCGGCGGAACTGGTGTCGGTGCTGCGCAAGCTGTCCCCGGCCGAGATCGGCAGCCTCATGCACATTTCCGATCCGCTTGCATTGCTGAACGCCGGACGCTATGCAAGCTGGTCCAGTCGTTTCACGAAGCAGAATGCGAAACAGGCCGTGCTGGCATTCAACGGCGACGTGTACGAAGGCCTGGATGCCGCTTCGCTGAATGCGGGCCAGCTCGATTACCTGCAGGCGCACTTGCGCATCCTGTCCGGCCTGTACGGCGTGCTGCGGCCGCTGGACCTGATGCAGCCGTACCGGCTGGAAATGGGAACGCGCCTGGCCACCGGCCGCGGCAAGGACCTGTATGCATTCTGGGGCGCGCGCGTGACGGAAGCGCTCGGCGCGGCGATGCGAGCGGCCGGCGCCAATGCCCTGGTGAACCTGGCTTCCGAAGAGTACTTCAAGGTGGTCAGGCCGGCGCTGCTCGGCGTCCCGGTGATCACGCCGGTGTTCGAGGACTGGAAGGGCGGCAGGTACAAGATCATTTCCTTCCATGCGAAGCGCGCGCGCGGTCTGATGACGCGTCATGCGGCGCTGCACGGCATCACCGATCCGCGGGCGCTCAAGGGGTTTGACGCCGAAGGCTACGCGTTTGATGCCGCGGCGTCCGGCGATACGCAATGGGTCTTCCGGCGACGCCTCGAGGATTGAATGAAACAAAAAAGCCTCGGTTCTTCCGAGGCTTTCTTACGCTACCAGATCTTCCACCAGGGCTCGCTCTTCTGCGGCCCACCGCGGAAGTAGACGCTGTCGGGGTAGGTGGCCCGCATCACGCGTGCTGCATCGTCGCGTAGTTGGGTCATGCCCAGCGCATCGTAGGAACGCATCAGCACATACAGCGCCTCTTCGATGGCCGGCGCCTCGCGGTATTCGGAAATTGCGCGCTGGGCGCGGTTGGCCGCAGCCAGATAGGCGCCGCGGCGGTAGTAGTAGTTGGCGACATGCACTTCGTACTGGGCGAGCGAATTGACCAGGTAGTTCATGCGCGCGATGGAGTCGCTCGCATA
>DATLGF010000040.1:0-7991 GCA_035540575.1 Noviherbaspirillum sp. | reverse complement strand
GCACCGAAACCAGGCCTTCATCGAACCCGGGGATCTGGCCCACCGGCAGCGCGCGGTCCAGCCGGACCGCCTGCGGGCCGATCTGCCGCGCACTGATTCCCGCCGCGGCCAGACGGGCAAGATAATCCTCGGGCGTAACGCGGCGCAGGTTCACGCGCAGGGTGAGCGGCGGCGGCCGGTTGCCGGCTTCGAGAATCGCCTGCCAGGAATCGGGATAGGCGCTGCGCAATGCATCGATCCACCAGCGCGGATGGTTCCAGCGCGTGACCGGGTCGTGCTGGAGCGCCGGCAGCAGTGCTGCCTGTTCGCGCAGGAAGCGCCTCAGGACCGCGTTGACCATGCCCTTGGCGCGGGCCAGGGCGGGATTGGCGCCGGCGGCGGCAACGGCCTGGTCCACCACCGTGAACGCCTCGTACGGCAGGCTGCCCGGGTCTTCGCCTGCAGCCGGCTGCAGAAGTGCGAGCGAGCACGCGAGCAGCGCA
The DNA here is from genome assembly GCA_035540575.1 of Noviherbaspirillum sp. GTDB lineage: Bacteria > Pseudomonadota > Gammaproteobacteria > Burkholderiales > Burkholderiaceae_D > Noviherbaspirillum. Next base: position 7,509 of record DATLGF010000040.1, on the reverse strand, counting down.
TGCAGCGTCGGGGGGGAGACCGGGCGGTCGCTGAGTTGCGCGAGCAGGGCGTCGGAACTGGCACGCTGGCGCATCGTGCGATAGGCGATGTCCTGGATCGCACCGCGCGCCTGCGGCGGCGCCTGCAGGCGGCGGAAGACGCTTGCCAGCGCCTGCGGCAGGGCCGAGCCTTCGGCCACGATCGCAACGGCGTGCGCGGCGCCCGACAGCGCATAGGCCAGCGAGTCGGTGCGCAGCGCGGGTGTGCGCGGGCGTGCGGGTCCGGCCATCTCAGCTGCGCCCCAATGCAAGCCGCGCGCCCAGTGCAATGAAGCTTGCGCCGACCACCCGTTCAAGCCAAACACGCACCGTCGGGTTGCGGCCCGCGCCGCGCGCCAGCGTGCCGGCCAGCAGCGCGGTGGCGCCGTTCCAGGCCAGGCTGATCAGCGCGAGCGCCACGCCCAGCACGAGAAAGCCGAGCGCCTTGTGCGGCGCATCCGGGCGCACGAATTGCGGGATGAACGCCAGGAAGAACAGGATCACTTTGGGATTGAGCACATTGGTCGCCAGTGCCTGCATGAAAATCATCGACATCGCGCGAGCCGGCGCGACCGGCGCGGCCGCGGCGTTCTGCGGTCTGGACAGCAGCATGCGCAGGCCGAGCCAGGCAAGGTAGGCGCCGCCGGCGAGCTTGATCGCGGTGAACGCGCCGGCGGAAGCCTGCAGCAGCGCGCTCAGCCCGATCGCCAGCGCCAGCGCATGCACGCAGCAGCCCGCGGAAATGCCGAGGGCCGACACCAGGCCGGCCATGCGCCCTTGCGCGAGGCTGCGCCCGACAATATAGGCCGTGTCCGGGCCGGGCGTGACGTTGAGCAGCAGGACCGCCGCAACGAACAGGCCGAAATTGACGATACCTAGCGTGTCCATGGTCATCCCGCAAACAGTCTGGATGCGTTACACGCCCCACATGATGTTGGCGCCGCTGCGGGCGGCTGCGCGCATCATTTCCAGCAGGGGGTGGGCGCGAGTGGCGAAGCTCACCGTTTGCTGCGGTTGCGCCTCGTCCTCTTCGTCCTCTTCGGAGTCCGCTTCGCGCTGCGCGCGCTCCTGCGCCTCGCGTCGACGGCTTTCCTCGATTGCCGCTTCCAGCCTGGCGACCGCGTCGTTCATCTCCGCGGCCGTGATGATGCCGCGTTCGACGTCCCGGTTGAGCAGGTCGAGGATGGGCTTGGCATGCTTCTCGTACATCAGGATGTCGGCGGCGGCCTTCGATTTGAACGTGATCAGCATGGGACCTCCAATGAAATTCGGTCTAGGCAAACAGTTGAAAACGTTTCCGGGTTCCCCGTCTTGCCGTGGGTCAGGCGGATCTGCGTCCGGCGAGCAGGAATGCGGCCAGTGCAAGCGCCTGCACGCCGGCGCACACCGCGAAGGCCAGCCGCATCGCGTCAACGCTGCTGGCGCCTGCCGTTCCGAACGCGTCGATCAGCAGGCCGATTCCCCATTGCACGATGAAGGTGCCGGCAAACTGGGTCAGGTTGAACGAGCTGTTCGCGCGCCCGGCCGATGCCGGAGGGAAATGCAGGCTGACGGCGGTGGCGGCCAGCGTGTTCATTGTCAGGCACAACGCCAGCAAGATCCACAGCATCCAGCTCCAGGTGCCGGTAAAGGCAATGATGGCGAACTGTACCAGGATCGCAAGGCCGATTCCGATGGCGACCACGCGCAGTGCCGGGATGCCGGCGCCGCCTCCGTATGAGACGTGACGCGGCGCCCACCAGCCGAGCACGAGGTAGGCGCAGAGCAGGACCAGGTTGAACATGAACAGCACATTCGCACTCTGGTGCGCTTCCATGCCCAGTACCGTCACCATCCACGGCCCGGCCCACAGCGTTTGCAGCGCCGAAAAGCTGGCAAGGTTGATCGCGCCGAGGATGGCCATGCGGCGGAAGAACGGGTTGCCGAAGATGCTGGCGTAGGTGGCGCCGGCGACCGGGGTGCTCGACGGCGCGGCCACGGGAGCCGGATGTTCCCGCTCGATCCGCTTGAGCAGGAAGAAGATCGCAGCTGACGCGGCCAGGATCATTGCGCACATCACCCAGAACACGCCGCGCCAGCCGATGATCGGCATCGCGGCGCTCACCGGCACGGTCGACGCCAGTGCTCCGGACGTGCCGGCCACCAGCATCCAGCTGGCGAGCTGGGCCTGGCGCTCGGCCGGAAACCAGAGCCGATAAGCCTTGAACGGCGCCATCAGGCAGCCCGAAACGCCGACCCCGATCAGCGCGCGGCCGGTCCAAAGTCCCGCCGCGGTCTCGCTCATCGCGAAGATGGCCGAGCCGGCGGCCGCCACCAGCAGCAACGCGGATTCGGTGCGGCGCGGACCGTACTTGTCCAGCCAGACGCCGAGCGGAAGCTGCATCGCGGCGAAGGTGAGGAAATAGGCGGCGGACAGCAGGCCGAGGTCGGCGTTCGACAGAGACAGGTCGACACGCAGTTCCGGGCCGATCACTGCATTCACCGAGCGGAACGCATAGGACAGGAAGTAGGCAAACGCGAAGCTGAGGAACACGCGGATCGCGAGTACCCCTTTCAGGCTGGAGCTCATTGTTCTAGTTGTTGGTCGAGGACAGACGGAACGATGTGAAGAAGGTGTCGGCGGCTTCACGCGAGAAGTCGCGTTCGTCACCGACGACGAGCAGTTGGTAGACGTGACGTTCGCGCGCGATCAGGCGCGCCTGCAGCAGGCGGCGGCCCTGCGGCAGCGGGCCGTTGGCCTCCAGTTCAAGCATGGTCGTGCCGTCGGCGGGAGCGGAGCTCTTTTCCTGCGTGACGGTGCCGTGGATATTGCGCACCAGCGCGGTTCGCATCGCGTTGAGCGCGTGCGCTGCCTGTGCAGGCTCGGCCAGTTCGATGGTGCCGATCGCGTAGGTGACGCTGTCGACCTCGGCGCCGGTCATCGTCATGGTCACGGGAAGGCCGTCAAGATTGATGTCGCGTGCATGGGTGGCCGGCTTGGCCGGCAGCAGCGCCGAATACGGGGCGGCGCTGCCATGCACTTCGCGCCAGTCGAACTTGGGGCTGCAGGCAAGGAGCAGAACGCAGCAAGCCGCGGCAGCCGCGCGGCGCAGGGTGGAGTGTCGCATCCGGCGATGGTAGCAGGTCGGCCGTATTCACGCGTGGCGCAGTATCCGAATTGCACTTGCCGTTCGAGCAAGGACGCGGGAACGCGTCTGCATCATGTCGCCGCTTCGGTTGCGGCACCGGCCGTGTTGCGGAATGCCCGCATCCCCAGCACGACGCCTGCGCACAGCAGGGCAATCCCGGCCAGCACGCCGGGGGCCGGCATCGCGCCGCGCCACAGGAACGCATACAGCAGGGCGGCCAGCGTCTCGAAGACGATCAGTTGTCCGGCCAGCGAGGTCGGCAGCTTCTGGCTGGCCTTGTTCCACAGCAGGGTGCCGAGCCACGACGCGCACAGTCCGAGTGTGAGCATGAGCGCGATGAAATCGAACGGGCGCGGCCCCGCGGGAAATGCGTAGCCGCCGCCGTTCAGCCAGGTATGGATGCCGTAACCGGCAAAGCCGATGGCGGCCAGCGGCAGCGTCGCGAGCCCTTGCGCGGTCGCCCATGTGGACGAGCGGATGCGCGGATGCGCCTTCAGATAGCGGGCATTGCGGATCGGGTACCAGGTCCACGCCGCCAGCGCCCCGAGCGCGACTGTGCAGCCGAGCAGGTAGTCGGCGGTGCTGCGCGCGCCATCAAGGTGCGCCAGTTCCCCCGCATTCACCAGCAGCAGGCCGGCGGCGATGATCAGCAGCGAAGGCGCGAGCCGCATCCATGGAATCGTCTCGCCGGCATGGCCGGGCGACCAGTTCGAACAGATCGAGATCACGAGCGGCAGCGTGCCGATGATCATTGCCGGCAGCGGCGCGTCGGCCAGCTGGATCGCGGTGGCCAGGAAAGCGTAGTACAGGATGTTGCCGACCAGTGAAAGCTTGAGGGCGGCGATCCAGTCGGCCCGCGTGAGCGCGCGGATGCGCGTCCAGTCGAAGAATGCGGGCACCAGCGCGATCAGGCCGAAGCCGAGATAGCGGCCGAATGACAGCATCAGGCCCGGATAGTCCCACAGCATCAGCGGAGCGACGAACACAAGTCCCCACATCAGGCCGGCGCCGAGCGCGCATAGCAAACCAGTCAACATCATCGCGGAAGAAAAGGAATTGGCGCATCTGCGCCGGTGCCCGCATCATGCGCGCGGCCGGGCCGGCGGTCTTGTACCGATTTGCTGTTGGTATTGCGCAGGCGTGACGCCGTAGGCACGCTTGAACCAGCGGTTCAGGTGGCTCTGGTCGGTCAGGCCGGCCGCTGCGGCGGCCTCCGCGGGCATCGCGCGTCGCGCGAGCAGCGCCTTTGCGCGCGCCGCGCGGCGCGCCTGCACGTACTGGTGCGGGGTGGCATGGTAGGCGGCCGTGAATACGCGCACGAAATGAAACAACGACATGCCGGCTTCCGCCGCCAGCGTCTCCAGCGGCAGCGGTTGGTCGAGATTGGCTTCGATGCAATCGAGCACGCGGCGCATGGCCGCGATGCGCTTGAGCTGGCGTGCATCGGCATGCACGGGCGGTCCGGCATTGCGCCCGTAGCGCGCGACGATCGCGTCGACCAGTACCGTGAAGTCCGACACGAAGGACAGGTCGTCCGACGCGTTCCACAGGCGCGCGAACAGGTGGCGAAAGCGCGCGCTCAATTGCGGATCATGCACTGCCGCCCGCGGGAACCAGGCTTCGTCCCCGTTCATCGCGCGCAGCCGGTCCGGCTCGATGTACAGCATCTGATAGGTCCAGCCGGCCTCGACCTCGGCCTGGCCGGTGTGCAGCTCGTCCGGGTTGAGCAGCACCAGCGTGCCGGCCGGCGCGACGTGTTCGGTGCCGAGATAGCGGAAACGCTCGACGCCGGCTTCGATTGCGCCGATTGAATAGCCGTCATGCACGTGCGGCGCGAACGCATGGTCGATCAGGCGTGCGGAATACAGCTCGACGCCGGGCAGGTGCGCGCTGGCCTTGAAGGTGACGAACTCGGACGGGTGGTTGAACATGCTGCTCTCAGACGGCCGCGGGCAGCAGCGAGGCGATTGCTTCTGCAAAGGCCTGCGGCGCTTCCTGCGGAATGTTGTGGCCGACGCCGGGGATCAATCGACGTTCGTAGCGCGCACCGAACAGGTCGCGTTTGCGGTCCTGCTCCAAAGGCGGTGCGACGCCGTCGTCGGCGCCTTCCAGCACGACGGCCGGCACGAGAATCGGCGGCTGCTGTGCGAGCAGCGCTTCGGTTGCGTCAAAGCGCGGATCGCCCGGCACCAGGCCGAAGCGATGACGGTACGAGTGCACGACCACATCGACGAAGTCCGGGTTGTCGAACGCGGCCGCGCTTTGCGCATAGGTTTCATCGCTGAACGCCCAGCTCGGCGACCATTGCTGCCACAGCAGGCGACCCAGCTCGAAGCGATTGGCCGCGAGGCCGGCGCGCCCGCGCTCGCCGTGAAAGTAATACTGGTACCAGAGGCGATGTTCGAGATCCGGCACCAGCGGATGCGCCGCCGCGGCGATGTCCTGGATCTGATAGCCGCCACCGGTGACCAAGCCGTCGACGCGTTGCGGCCAAAGCGCCGCGACGATGCAGGCAGCGCGCGCGCCCCAGTCGTAGCCGGCCAGAACCGCAGACGGAATCGACAGGGCGTCCATCAGCGCGAGCAGGTCGTGCGCGATCGCCGCCTGCTGGCCGGAGCGCATGGTCGCGGCCGACAGGAAACGGGTCGGACCGAAGCCGCGCAGATAGGGAACGATTACGCGGGCCGAGGGCGCAAGCTGCGTGGCCACCTCGTCATAGCCGTGTATGTCGTACGGAAAGCCGTGCAGCAGGATCACGGCCGGCGCGTCGGCGGACCCGCGTTCCTGATAGGCGATTTCGAGGTCGCCGGCGATGACGGTTTTCAACATGGCACAAGCGGATCGGTGAAGCGTCAGTGTAATCGTCCGCCGCCGCGCGTGTCGCCTACCCCTCGCTCAACAGCCGCCGATACTGGATCGCCTCCGCCACGTGCGGCTGGCTGATGGTTTTCGCATCGGCCAGGTCGGCAATCGTGCGCGCGACCTTCAGCACGCGATGGTAGGCGCGCGCCGACCAGTTCAGCCTTGTCATCGCCGTGCGCAGCAATTGTTCGGCGGCGTTGTCTGGCTTGCACAGCGCATCGATGTCCTTCGGGCCGAGCGCACTGTTGGGTTTGCCCTGGCGTTCGAGCTGGCGGCGGAACGCGGCGGCGGTACGCTCGCCGATCGTCGCGCTGGTCTCGCCGTCGCCCTGTCTGAGCAGATCGTCGTGCGGCAGCGCGGCGACCTGGATCTGCATGTCGATGCGGTCGAGCAGGGGCCCGGAAATCCTGCCCTGATAGCGCAGCACCTGATCCGGCGTGCAGCGGCATTTGTTTGCGTGGTGGCCGAGATAGCCGCAGGGGCAGGGGTTCATCGCGGCGATCAGCTGGAAGCGCGCGGGGAAGTCCGCCTGGCGCGCGGCGCGAGAGATCGTGATGTGGCCGGATTCGAGCGGTTCGCGCAGCACTTCCAGCACCTTGCGGTCGAACTCGGGCAGTTCGTCGAGAAACAGCACGCCGTGGTGCGCCAGCGAGATCTCGCCGGGGCGCGGTGTGCCGCCGCCACCGACCAGGGCCACGCCCGAGGCGGTATGGTGCGGCGAGCGGAACGGCCGCATCTTCCATTTCGCCGCCGAGAAGCCGCCGGTCAGCGATTGCACTGCGGCGGATTCCAGCGCCTCGTCATCCGTCATCGCCGGCAGGATGCCCGGAAAGCGCGAGGCCAGCATCGATTTGCCGCTGCCGGGCGGGCCCATCATCAGCACGCTGTGCGTTCCGGCCGCGGCCACCTCGAGCGCGCGCTTGGCCTGCCCCTGTCCCTTGACCTCGGCAAAGTCCGGATAGCTTGGCACGACCTGTTCGGTGCCGTACTGGTGGCGCGTGAGCCGGCTGTCCGCATCGCTCGCTGCAAAGTGTGCGCAGACCTGCAGCAGGTTGTCAGCCGGGTAGATCGCCGCGTCGCGCACCAGGGCCGCCTCCTCGGCATTCGCGCGCGGCAGGATGAAGCCGCGCCCGGGGCCGCCGGCCCGCTGCATCGCATACGTCATCGCCAGTGCGCCGCGAATCGGCCGCAGTTCCCCGGACAGCGACAGCTCTCCGGCGAATTCGTAGCGATGCAGCTCCTCGGCCGGCATCTGGCCGGAGGCGGCGAGGATGCCAAGCGCGATCGGCAGATCGAAGCGGCCGGATTCCTTGGGCAGGTCGGCTGGCGCGAGATTCACGGTGATGCGGCGGGCGGGGAATTCGAAACGCGCGTTCTGCAACGCGGCGCGCACCCGGTCGCGCGCTTCCTTCACCTCGGTTTCCGGCAGGCCGACGATGGTGAAAGCCGGCAGGCCGTTGGCGAGGTGGACTTCCACGGTGACTTCGGGGGCGTTCATGCC
>DATLGF010000039.1:0-4443 GCA_035540575.1 Noviherbaspirillum sp. | reverse complement strand
GGGAGAAAGCGCTCTCGGGCGAGAACCGGCCGCGATAGCCAACGATCGGCATGCCGAAGTAAAGCGTCGGCAACAGCGCGTCCCACAAGCCTCCTGTCCAGGCCCAGTCGGCCGGCGACCAGAACACGTCGCCGGGTTGCGGAAACCAGTTCTGCGAAGCGACGAAGCCGGTGAGATTACCGATGATCGCGGAATGCGGAATCAGCGCGCCCTTCGGCGCGCCGGTGGTGCCGGACGTGTAGATCAGCACCGCGGGATCCTGCGCCGTGGTGGCCACCGGTTCGAAGCGATTGCCCGCCTTCGACAGTTCTGCATGCCAGTCCAGGTCGTCGCCGCCGTCGCAGGACACGGTAAGCACATGCCTGAGGTTCGGGCAGCTTGCGCGCGCCTGCTGCAGGTTCTGGTAGCCGGCCTGGTCGACGATCGCCACGCCTGCCTCGCTGTTCTGCAGCCGGTATTCGAGCGCTTCGGGGCCGAACAGGATGGACAACGGCATCGCCACCGCGCCGAGCAGGTAGCAGGCGATGTGGGCAATAGCGGTTTCGGTGCGCTGGGGCAGTACGATGGCGACGCGATCGCCCTTGCTCACTCCGAGGCCGCGCAGCACGTTCGCCAGTCGCGCGGCCTGTTCATGCAGCGCGGCGTACGTGAGGGTGGCGGTCTGGCCGGCTTCGTCCTCGTAGTACACCGCGATGCGGCGCTTGTCGTCGGCCCAGCGCAGGCAGCAGACCTGCGCGATGTTCAGGTCCGCCGGAACATGCCAGCGGAAGGATTCATACAGTTCCTGGTAACGGTCGCCTTGCGACGGGACTTGCGGGGCCTTGGCAGCTTTCATCTCACTCCCTTTATACTTATCGAACGATCGTTCTTTTATTGACGTCCACGGATGTCGTCTCACAAGCCGATGGAGATGCCTATTATGCCGATTTATCCGCCATCCAAAGCGCGCCGGGAGCCGTGTCAATGACCCCGTCGCGTTCCGAGTTCGTTCAGCGGCGCGGACTGCGCCTGCACCTGCGCCACTGGGGTCGCGAAGACGCGCCCAGGCTTTTCATGCTGCACGGCTGGATGGACGTGTCGGCTTCATTCCAGTTCGTGGTTGACTGCCTCAGGCAGGACTGGCATGTGATCGCGCCGGACTGGCGCGGATTCGGCTTGTCCGAGCGCACGCGGTCGGACTGCTACTGGTTCCCGGACTATATCGGCGATCTCGACGCGATACTTGAGCACTGCGCGCCGAACGAGTCCGTCAACCTGCTCGGACACAGCATGGGCGCGAACGTCGCGATGCTGTATGCCGGCATCCGTCCCGAGCGCATTGCGAAGCTGATCAACCTCGAGGGTTTCGGCATGGCGGCGAGCGATCCGGCGCAGGCGCCCAAGCGCTACGCGGAGTGGCTCGATCAGCTGCGCACCGGTGCGCAGATGCGCGCCTACGGCAGCATGGAGGAGGTTGCCGCACGGCTGCGCAAGACCAATCCGCGGCTGTCCGTGGCGCGCGCTGAATTCCTGGCCCGGCATTGGGCGGCCCCGAACGCGGCGGGAGAATGGGAAATCCTCGGCGATCCCGCGCACAAGCTGCCCAATCCGGTGCTGTACCGCGTCGAGGAAGTGCTGGCTTGCTGGCGCGCGATCAGCGCACCGGTGCTGTGGGTGGAGGCCGACGATACCGAAGCCTGGCGCTGGCTGGGAGGCAAGGAGAAAGGGCGGGCGGAAGTCGATCGCCGCATCGCCTGCATCAGCGAGGTGCGCACCGCGACGATCGCCGGCGCCGGCCACATGCTGCATCACGACCAGCCGGAATGCCTGGCGGCGCTGATCGAGGACTTTCTCTCCTGAATTGGCGGATCGCAATGGCGGATCCGCGGTCCAAGCGGTGGCGGGGCTGCGCGAGGCAGGGGCCCAGCGCGTAAAATGATCATCATGCCGCTATCAACATCCACCATGCATAACGTCGACTTGCACTGCCACTCCACCGTTTCCGACGGGGCGCTGACGCCTTCGGCGGTCGCCGAGCGCGCCCACGCGCACGGCGTGACTTTCTGGGCCCTGACCGACCACGACGAACTCGGCGGCATCCCGGAAGCCCGCGCCGCCGCGCAGGCGCTGGGCATGGGTTACGCGACGGGCGTGGAAATCTCGGTGACCTGGGCGGGACGCACCGTTCATATCGTCGGTCTCGGCTTTGACGAGAATGATGAAACCCTGCGCGCCGGTCTGGCGGAAACGCGTTCCGGGCGCGAGCGGCGCGCGCTCGAGATGGCGTTGCAGTTGCGCTCGGTGGGTATCGAGGGGGCCTTCGAGGGCGCGCTCAAGTACGTCGGCAACCCCGACCTGATCTCGCGCACCCACTTTGCCCGCTACCTGGTCGAGATCGGCGTGTGCGAGAACACCAACGAGGTGTTCCGCAACTACCTTGTGGAGGGCAGGCCCGGTTATGTTCCGCACCGCTGGGCTCGCCTGGCCGATGCCGTCTCCTGGATCCGGGGCGCCGGCGGCGTCGCCGTGGTCGCGCATCCCGGACGCTACGATTTCACGGATCTCGAGCTCGAAGCCTTCCTCGATGAATTCAAGCGCGCCGGCGGCACCGGCATCGAAGTGATCACCGGCAGCCATACGCCGGACGAATACGGACGCTTCGCCGCCGTCGCGCGGCGGCATGGCCTGCTGGCCTCGCGCGGCTCGGATTTTCACGCCCCCGGGGAGTCGTGCACCGAGTTCGGCTCGCTGCCGCAGCTGCCTGCCGATCTGAAGCCGATCTGGCACGACTGGCGAATGTGATGTTCGCTTTTGCCTGCTGTCGGACGGGCATGGCCTGTGGCATCATGGCGCCGCTTGAAATTCCCTTCGAGAACCCCATCTTTCCCCTACGCTTGACAGGAGGGCTGTGAATGAAACGTATTGTCCTTTTCCTTGCGACCAACCTTGCCGTGCTGGTCGTGCTTTCGGTCGTGATGTCGCTGACCGGCCTGCACCGTTTCGTGACGGCCGAGGGCCTGGATCTCGGCGCACTCGCCGTGTTCTCGCTGGTGGTCGGCTTCACCGGCGCGTTCATTTCGCTCCTGCTCTCGAAACCGATGGCGAAGTGGACGACCAAGGCGCGCGTGATTGAATCGCCGTCTTCGTCGACCGAGCTTTGGCTGCTCGAGACTGTCAAGAAGCTGTCGCAGAAGGCAGGCATCGCGATGCCCGAAGTCGCCATCTACGAGGGCGAGCCGAATGCGTTTGCGACGGGCGCCTTCAAGAACTCCGCGCTGGTCGCAGTTTCCACCGGCCTGCTGCAGAGCATGACCAAGGAAGAGGTTGAGGCCGTCCTCGCGCATGAAGTCGCGCACGTGGCCAACGGCGACATGGTGACGCTGACCCTGATCCAGGGCGTGGTCAACACCTTCGTCGTGTTCCTCGCGCGCGTGGTCGGCTACTTCATCGACAAGGCGGTGTTCCGCAGCGAACGTCCTGGCATCGGTTATTTCGGCACCGTGATCGTCTGCGAGATCATCTTCGGCATTCTGGCTTCCATGATCGTCGCCTGGTTCTCGCGCTACCGCGAGTTTCGCGCCGATGCCGGCGCAGCGGGCCTGATGGGCACGCCGCAGCCTATGGTCAAGGCGCTGGCTCGCCTGGGTGGCCTGCACGCGCCGGACAGCATGCCGCAGGCCTACAAGGCGATGGGCATCAACAGCGGCCGCTCCGGGTTCTCGGCGCTGTTTGCCACCCACCCGCCGATCGAGGAGCGCATCGCAGCCCTGCGCAACGCACGCTGATCGAATCGAATCGACAAGCGGCGGTCCGAGCGACCGCCGCTATTTTTTTATGAGCCAATTTTTTCATATCCATCCGGAAAACCCGCAACTGCGCCTGGTCAGGCAGGCCGCCCAGATCATCCATGCCGGCGGACTGGTTGCGTTGCCGACCGATTCCAGCTACGCGCTGGTCTGCCACCTGGACGACAAGGCGGCGGTCGAGCGCCTGCGCCGCATCCGCGGGGTCGACGAAAAGCACCATCTGACGCTGTTGTGCCGCGACCTGTCCGAAATCGCCCAGTATGCGAAGGTGGACAATCGCCAGTACCGGATGCTCAAGGCCGCCACGCCGGGTCCGTACACCTTTATCCTGGAAGCGACGAAGGAAGTGCCGCGCCGGCTCTCCCATCCTTCGCGCAAGACCATTGGCCTGCGGGTACCGGAAAACCGTATTGCGCATGCGTTGCTGGAAGAATTGCAACAGCCGCTGCTAGGCGCGACGCTGATCCTGCCCGGCGACGAGGAGGCGCTCAACGATCCCGAGGAAGTGCGCGAACGGCTGGAAAAGCAGATCGAGCTGGTGATCGACGGCGGCGCCTGCAGCATGCAGCCGACCACGGTCATCGACCTGACCGGCGCCGAGCCGGAACTGCTGCGCGCCGGACGCGGCGACCCGTCCCTGTTCGGCCTGTAAGCGCCA
>DATLGF010000038.1:0-26988 GCA_035540575.1 Noviherbaspirillum sp. | reverse complement strand
GTACGTAGGCGCTCGACGCCGTCGGCATTGCGCAGAAGGCCACGACGATCTGCAATTGTGGTGGCGGCAGTTGCAGCGCCATGCCGAGCAGCAGCGCGATGGCCGGCTTGGCCAGCAGCTTGACGGCGATGAAGTAGGCGGCCATGTCCTTTCCGGCCTCCACCCCCGACAGGCGCAGCCCGGCGCCGACGGCGATCAGGCCAAGCGCGATCGATGCGTTGCCCATGCGCCCCAGCGTGGCGCTGACCATCTCCGGCAGCTCCAGGCCGAGCAGATTGAAGGCCATGCCGCTGGCGGTCGCGAGCAGAAGCGGGTTGCGCGCCAGTTCGCGCAGCAGGCGACCGTTCTTGCGCGCCAGAGCATGCACGGCTGCCATATTGCAAAGGGGTACCGCGAAGCCGATGATCAGCGCCATCAGCGTCGTGCCCTTGTCGCCTGCCAGGCGCGAGGCGACGGCCAGCGCAATGTAGGAATTGAAACGAAAGGCGGTCTGCACGCCGGACTCGAACATCATCGGCGGCGCGCGGAACAGCGGCTTTGCCAGCCAGCCGAGTGCGATTGCGCTGAGGATGCCGATCACGGCGACCTGCAGCATCACTCCGGTGCTGGCGAAATCAAACTCGGTACGCGAGGTGGTGTTGAACAGCAGGGCCGGGAACAGGAAGTAGTAGATCAGCTTTTCCAGCCCGCTCCAGAAGCCGTTCCCCCAGTCCGCATAGCGCATCAGCAGGAAGCCGAGCAGGATCAGCGCGAAGTCGGGGAACAGGATGGTGGCGATGGACATGGAGGAGGTAAAGCGACAGCTTGGCGACCGGCAATGTTACCGGTCTTTCACGCTGGACGCTGGCGCGGGGCGGCGCTATTTCAGCAGGCGGGCCAGCTCAACCGCGGTCTTCACGCTCATCTTGTCAAAGATGTGCGCGCGATGCACCTCGACGGTGCGCATGCTGATCCCGAGTTCATCGGCGATCACCTTGTTCATCTTCCCGGCCAGAATCAGATCGAGCACTTCGCGCTCGCGTGCGGACAGATTGGCCAGCCGCGCGTGCACTTCTGCCATGTCGAGCGCCTTGCGCGAGGCGGCCAGCGCCTCGCGCACGCGGTCCATCAGCTTGTTGTCGTTGAACGGTTTTTCGAAGAAATCGAAGGCGCCGCGCTTCAGGCTGTCCACCGCCATCGGTACGTCGCCGTGGCCGGTCAGGAATATGACGGGCAGCCGCTGGATCAGGCCGCGGTTGGCGAGGGTGTCGAACAGGACGGCGCCGCTCATGTCGGGCATGCGCACGTCGAGCAGCACGCATTCGCCCTCCTGGTCGAAGGCCTTGTCGGGCCCGAGCGCGGCGAGGAAGGCCGCGCCGCTGTCATAGACGGCAGTCGGAATCGAACGCGACTGTGCCAGCCAGCTCAGCGAATCGCGAATGACTTCCTCGTCGTCGACTATATGCAGCATCCAGTGGGTCCCCGTGAGTGCCGGCTCGATTCGGCATTCTTGTTAAGTGGTATTGCCGGGCAGTGCAGGAGCCCGGCGCGTTATTTTCCACTGATTACGGGGGCGGCGGCTACTGTTTCGATGCCTGCGGTCGCTGAAACCGGCAGGGAGAAGCGGAAAATGGTCCCGCCGGCGGGGTTCGCCGCATAGCTGAGCTTCCCGCCATGGAACTCGATCGTGGTGCGGCAGATGTTCAGGCCCATGCCCATGCCTTCGGCCTTGGTGGAGAAAAACGGCGAGAACAGGCGCTCGGCGACCTCGTCCGGAATCCCGTGGCCCTGGTCGGTCACGGAGACCACCACGCTGACCGGAGACTGGCGGTCCAAGCCGGCGGTGATGCGCAGGCGTCGGCGCGGAGGTGGAACCGCCTGCATCGCTTCGATGCCGTTGCGCGTCAGGTTCAGCAGCACCTGTTCGAGCATCACCGGGTCGGCAAGCACCGGCGGCAGCTTGTCTTCCACCTCGGTCTGGATCACCACGAAGAACTGGCGCGCCTGCAGTTCCACCAGCGGGATCACGCTGTCGATCAATGCCGAAAGGTCAACCTTCTCGCGGCTGGGTTCGCGCCGCTTCACGAAGGTATGCACGCTGCGGATGATGTGCCCGGCGCGCTGCGCCTGCGCGTTGGCCTTTTCGAGCGCGCCCTTGAGCATCGCGGTATCCAGCGTCCCGGCGCGGGCGGCCTCGCTGTCGAGCAGGTTCAGCGCGCCGGTCGTGTAGCTGGAAATGGCGGCCAGCGGCTGGTTCAGTTCGTGCGCGAGCGTGGAGGCGATTTCGCCCATCGTCGCCAGCCGCGCGCTGGCCTGCAGCTTTTCCTGCTGGCGCCGGTTCAGGTCTTCGAAGCGCTTGCGATCGGAGATATCGAGGATCGAGCCCATCCATCCGGTCTGGCGGCCGCTGTCGTCGACCAGCGGAGACTCGAACACCAGCACCGGAATGCGCTCGCCGTCGGCGCGCTGGAAGATCGTTTCGTGCCCCTGCGGCTTGACCGTGCCGGCCAGCATCTGCGCATAGCGCTCCTGGTATTCGTTCATCGCCTCCGGCGCCCAGTAGGGCATCGGCGGCTTGTGCCCGAGCAGGTCCTCGGCGCGCATGCCGACCATGTTGCAGAACGCCGGATTGACGTAGGTGATGCGCCCCTCCAGGTCGCGCGCGCGCAGGCCGGTGACCAGCGAGTTTTCCATCGCCGCGCGGAATGCCACCTGCTCGCGCAACGCGCCTTCGGCAGCGATGCGCCGGTTGATGTCCTTCCACAGCGCCGACAGGCTCCAGATCAGGCCGATCGACAGCGCGATCACCGAGCCGACCAGCAGGTTGGGCAGGAGCTTGGGCGCGCTCTTGACGCTGTTGGTGCGCAGGGTCACGTTCGCATACGGCAGGTGCAGGTCGCGCGAATGCGTGTAGACGCCCCGGCCGGCGCCGCCGGCTGCGCGGCGCGCGAGCACGTTGTCGTCGGCATCGGTCAGCACGATCTCGTTGTCCTGCGCGAACCACCACGGCACCATCTCGTCCAGGATTGCCGACATGTGGTACGTGGCCACCAGGCTGCCCAGATAGCGGTTGTTCTGGAAGATCGGGAAGTGGTAGTCCATCAGGATCGGCCCGGTCAACCCGTTCGGCGGCGCCGGCTGGCTGTACTGCGGGGTGCGCGTCTCCCGCGCATGCTCGGCGGTCAGCCTCGATGCGGCCGGCAAGTCCTCCAGCCGCAGTGCGCGGTCGTCGGTCGAGGCGACGCTGTTGCCGTTCGCATCGAACCAGACCAGGCGCGCAAGCTCGCGGTTGTTGCGGTCGAGGATGGTCATGCGCTCACGCAGGCGCTGGCCGCCGAGGTAGCCGGTGCCGATCTCGCTGGCGATCAGCCGGATGCCGTCCTCGATGCGTTCAAGCTGGAAACGGATGGTCTGCTCCACCCACAAGGTGTCTGCGATCAGCTGTTCCTGACGGTCGTTGGCCTCCATCTGCTGGGCCTGGCGCGGCAGCCAGAGCAGGGTGATCAGAAACAACAGGACGAGCAGCATCGGCACCAGCCATTGCCAGATGCGGCGGCGGCGGGCGAGCGGGGCGAAATTCAGGAGGGCCGGCATGAGTGCAGATAGTGTAGCCGAGCGCCCGCGTGTATTCTTGTCGGCCGCGCGTTGTGGTTATCCACACTTGAGCCCTTGCGCCGGCATCCCGACAATCGCTCGATGCCAATGCCAGGCCGGCGACGCGCTTATTCCCCGCCCTGCCGGACAGACATGACGTTCAAATCCTGCATTCTCATCATTGCCGCCGCCTTCGCCGCCTGCTTCTCGTCGCTCGTCGCGGCGCAGGAGCAGATCGTCATCAAGTTCAGCCACGTGGTCGCGCCGGAAACACCGAAGGGCAAGGCCGCGCTGCGCTTCAAGGAGCTTGCCGAAAAAGCCACCAACGGGCGCGTGCGCGTCGACGTCTATCCGAACAGCCAGTTGTACAAGGACCGCGAGGAGCTGGAGGCGCTGCAGCTCGGGGCGGTACAGATGCTCGCGCCGTCGCTGGCCAAGTTCGGTCCGCTCGGCATCCGCGAGTTCGAGGTGTTCGATCTGCCTTTCATCTTTCCCAACAAGGAGGCCCTGCATCGGGTCAAGGAAGGCCCGATCGGGCAGGTGCTGCTGCACAAGCTGGAAGCCAAGGGCATCAAGGGGCTGGCTTACTGGGACAACGGCTTCAAGGTAATGTCCGCGAATCGCCCGCTACACGAACCCGAGGATTTTCGCGGCCTGAAGATGCGCGTCCAGCCTTCGCGCGTGCTCGATGCGCAGATGCGCGCGCTGGGCGCCAATCCGATCTCGCTCGGCTTCGGCGATGTGTACAAGGCGCTGCAGGCGGGCGTCGTCGACGGTACCGAGAATCCGCCGTCCAACTTCTATACGCAGAACATGCATCAGCTGCAGCGTCACCTGACCGTGTCCGACCACGGCTACCTCGGCTACGCGGTGATCGTGAACAAGAAATTCTGGGACGGCCTGCCCTCCGGCATCCGCAGTGCGCTCGAGGGGGCGATGGACGAGGCAACCCGGTATGCGAATGCGATCGCGCAGAAGGAAAACGATGCCGCGCTGGAGGCGGTCCGCACGTCGGGGAGAACCATCGTTCACGTACTGAGCGAGGAAGACAAGGAGACCTGGCGCGCGGCGCTGGAGCCGGTGCACAAGGAAATGGAAGCGCGCATCGGCAAGGCGCTGATCAACGCGGTCAAGCGAGAGATCGCGTCCGAGTACTGATTCGGCCGGGCGCGCCCGGCGCGGCCTCTTCTGCCGACGTGCGACTTGCTGTGCAGCAATTCCCGCAACGATTGACAATTGGTTATGCAATAATTGCGGCTTTCCACAATTGTGGATGCGCGAGCGCCGTCGCAATAATCTGCGCCGGAGACATGCTTAATCTGGAGAATCGGCCCTGCCGAACCCGGTCAGGCATTGTGCCCGCAGCGGACAGGCCCGGCTTCAGACCGGCCCTTGGCAGGCGCGAGCGCCTTCCGTTCAGATCAAACCAATACAGAGGAGCAATGCTCATGAAAATCAAGTCCATCGGCCTCATCGCCGGCCTTGCGCTGGTTGCCAGCACATCCGCGTATGCCCAGAACTACCCGACCAAGACGGTGACCATGGTGGTGCCGTTCGCGGCCGGCGGCCCGACCGATACGGTGGCGCGCCTGATCGCGCAATCCATGAGCAAGACACTCGGTCAGCAGGTGATCGTCGAAAACGTCGGCGGCGCCGGCGGCACCATCGGTGTCGCGCGCGTGGCCAAGGCCGACAACGACGGTCATACCGTGCTGCTGCACCACATCGGCATGTCGACCGCTCCGGCCCTGTACCGCAGGCTTTCCTACAACCCGATCACCGACTTCGAACCGATCGGCCTGGTGACCGACGTGCCGATGACCCTGATCGCGCGCGGCAATTTCCCGCCGAAAGACCTGAAGGAAGTCATCTCGCACATCAAGGCGAACCGCGACAAGGTGACCTACGCCAACGCCGGCCTGGGTTCGGCCTCGCATCTGTGCGGCACCCTGTTCATGAGCGCGATCGGCGCCGAAATGACCACCGTTCCGTACAAGGGCACCGGCCCGGCGATGAACGACCTGCTGGGCGGCCAGGTTGACCTGATGTGCGACCAGACCACCAACACCACCGGCCAGATCCGGGCGGAGAAGGTGAAGGTCTACGGCGTGACCACCAAGACTCGCGTGCCGTCGCTGCCGAACGTCCCGACCATTCATGAAGCCGGTCTGCCGAACTTCGAAGTGGCCGTGTGGCACGGTGTGTACGCGCCGAAGGGCACGCCGAAGGTCGCAATCGATCGCCTGACCAATGCGCTGCAGGTTGCGCTGGAAGACGGGACCGTGAAGCAGCGTTTCGCTGAACTGGGCACCGAGCCGGTCGCGAAGAACCGCGCCACTCCGGACGCGCTGCGCGCCCACCTGAAGGCCGAGATCGACAAGTGGGGTCCGGTGATCCGCGCAGCCGGCGCCTACGCTGACTGATCGACATCCCGTCTCATCCCGAATGGCCGCACCCGATGGTGCGGCCATTTTGTTTTTGCGAAGCGGCAGCGCGACGCAACAGATGCGCCGGCCGGCCGATTTGGCTTATGCTAGCGCGATGATTTCCCCCGCCCCAGCCAGTGTTTTTTCCGCGATCGTGAAGGCGCCTTTCGGCGGCGTCGGCATCCGCACGGATGCCGCGATGCTCAGGGAGCTGGTGTATCTCCCCCCGAGCTTCGCCGAAGCGGCGCCGGCCGACGCGCTGGCCGAACGGGCCGCGCGACAGATCGAGCGCTATCTGATCGAGCCGGATTTTCGCTTCGATCTCCCGCTGGCCTCTGTTGGCACCGATTTCCAGCGCCGCGTGTGGGCGGCGATCAGTGCGATTCCGCGCGGCGAGGTGGCGACCTACGGCCAGATCGCGAAACTGATCCGCTCCGCGCCGCGTGCGATCGGGCAGGCCTGTGGGGCAAACTGGTTTCCGATCGTGATTCCCTGCCACCGGGTGACCGCCACCGGCGGGCTCGGCGGATTCTCCAATCATGACGATGAAACCGGCTTTCATCTCGGCGTCAAGCGCTGGCTGCTCGCCCATGAAGGGATCACCGCCTGGGCATGAACGGAATAGCGGCAAGCCAGGCGGCCATCGACGAATTCTGCGACAGCCTGTGGCTGGAGGACGGCCTTGCCAAGAACACGCTGGAGGCCTACCGGCGTGACATGGCGCTGTTCGCCGACTGGTTGCACCGCGCACGCGGCAAGCAGCTGTATGCGGCGGATGGCGAGGATCTGAGCGCCTATTTCGCCACCCGTCACGAAGAGACCAAGGCGACTTCGGCCAACCGGCGCCTGTCGGTCTTCAAGCGCTTCTTCCGGCATGCGCTGCGCCAGAACCGGATCTCCACCGATCCCTGCCTGAAGCTGAGAACGGCGAAGCAGCCGCCACGCTTTCCGAAGACCTTGTCCGAGGCGCAGGTCGAGGCCTTGCTCGCGGCTCCGGACGTATCGACTCCGCTCGGCCTGCGCGACCGCACGATGCTGGAACTGATGTACGCGAGCGGCCTGCGCGTGACCGAGCTGGTGCTGCTGAAGTCGATCGAGGTCGGCATGAACGAAGGCGTGCTGCGCATCACCGGAAAGGGCAGCAAGACCCGGCTGGTGCCGTTCGGCGAAGTGGCGCGCGCGTGGATCGAGCGCTACCTGAAGGAGGCGCGGCCGGTCATCCTCAACGGGCGCAGCGACGATGCGCTGTTCGTCACCGGCCGCGGCTGCCCGATGACGCGCCAGATGTTCTGGACGCTGATCAAGAAGCATGCGTTGGCAGCCGGCATCGATGCACCGCTTTCACCGCACACGCTGCGCCATGCGTTTGCCACCCATCTGCTCAACCATGGCGCCGACCTGCGCGTCGTGCAGCTGCTGCTCGGTCACGCCGACATTTCCACCACGCAGATCTACACCCACGTCGCACGCGAACGCCTCAAGCGGCTGCATGCGCAGCACCATCCGCGGGGCTCCGCATGATCAAGGTGGTCCTCAACTGCATCGGCCTGGTCGCCGTCGCGCTGGGCGTGATCGGCATCTTTCTGCCGCTCGTGCCGACCACGCCTTTCCTGCTGCTGGCCTCCGCCTGCTTTCTGCGCGGCTCGGACCGGCTGCACCGCTGGCTGCTGAACAATCGCTGGTGCGGCAAGTTCATCCGGGATTTTGAGGAGAAACGTGCGGTGCCGTTGCGCGCGAAGGTGACGGCGATCGCGCTGATGTGGATCTCGATGGCGTTCTCGATGACCATCGTGCCGACCTGGTGGCACAAGGCGATGCTGCTGGTGATCGCGGTTTGCGTGACGGCCTATCTCGTGCGCCTCAGGACGCTGAAAGAGGAATAGCCGCAACCAAACCTCTTGCTGCCGGTCAAATTACACGTGCCTGGTCGCGGCACACTTTCCGGTTCCGTTTTCGCTTGCGCCTGCCATGTCCACCTTTGTCTATCTCGCGCTCGTCGTCGTCACGCTGGTTTCCACATGGCTGGTAGGGAAGCTGTAGGCGGGCACGGACGGCTGGAAGCCGTCGCCATAGGAGTCTGAAATGCAGGCCGTATGCAGCGGGCAAGGGCCTTCCGGCACTTGCATCGACGGATGCTCGGCCAGCGTCTGCGCAACCCATTCGACGAATACGCGCACCTTCGCCGACAGGTGACGGTTCTGCGGATAGACCACGTGCAGCGGCACCGGCTCGACGCACCAGTCGCCCAGCACAAGTTCCAGCTGACCGGCCTTGATGTACGGGCAGATTGACGTGACCATGGTGCGCGCAATGCCCATCCCGGCCAGCAGCGCCGCCATGTAGGCGTCGGAATCGTTCAGCGCCAGCCGCCCCGGTACCTTCAGCTGGAGGCGTTCGTCGCCGCGCTGGAAGTCCCATTCCATGACCTTGCCGCTGCGCGAAGAAAAATGATTGAGGCAGCGATGCCGCAACAGCTCCGATGGATGGGCCGGCCGTCCGTGCAGTGCGAGGTAGGAGGGCGCGGCGCAGGTCACCACATGCAGCTCGCCGACACGGCGGGCGATCAGCGAGAGGTCGTCCAGCGGACCGGCGCGTACCGCGCAATCCACCCCTTCCTCGACGAGGTCGACCGCGCGGTCGCTGCATCCCAGATCAAGCTGGATGTCGGGGTAGCGTTCGAGGAAGTCCGGCAGCGCCGGGATCAGCACATGCCGTCCCAGCGCGGTCGGCACATCCACGCGCAACCGTCCGCGCGGACTCATGCGGGTGTGAGAGAGCGCGTCCTCGGCTTCGCGCACATCCGCAAGTATTCGCAGGCAGCGTTCGTAATAGGCCGCGCCATCGGCCGTCACGCTCACGCGTCGAGTGGTCCGGTGCAGCAGTTTCACCGACAGTGATGCTTCCAGGTCGCGCACCAGCGTCGAAACGGTTGCCTTGGGCAGCTGCATGTTTTCCGCCGCGCGTGTGAAGCCGCCGCTGTCGACGACCTGCACGAACACTTCCATAGCCTGAAGCTTGTCCATTACCGCAATCTCCTCGTTGCCTTTCCCACATCTGCTGACATCAGGCTGTCAGCATCCCCCGCCTACAGTGCAGTGTCTGCACGTTGATGCAAGCCGTCATTGTTCAGATTCTTGAACATTGAATTCGCATGGCGCGTCTTTATTCGGATTCTAGAACAAAGCTATAGTCCGCCGCATGACAGAAAGGCAGGGAACGGTGATGCGAACTGGGCCGGGACGGATGACGAGGCGAACGGGCCGAAGCGGTGCCGGCGTGGACGCGGAACTGCTCGTGCGCCAGATGCCGGCTGCAGGCGCGCGCAGCGCCGTCGCAGCGCGGCTGTATGCACCGGCAGGTGCGCGGGCAGCGGGCCTGGTCGTGCTGTTTCCGTGCGGCGGATTCGAAACGGCGGATCTCGACGCGGTCGACGGCCTGGCGACCGGCCTTGCGCGGGCGAGCGGCTACCGGGTGCTCGCATCGACTTACACCACGGCGCCGGTGCAGCCGTTTCCGGCTGCAGCCGAGGATGCCTACGCGGTGCTGGCATGGGCGATGCGGGAGCGCGCGGGTCTGGGATGGGATGGCCGGCGCCTGATAGCGGCAGGGATGGAGGCGGGCGGCAATCTCGCTGCCGTGGCGGCGCTGATGGCGCGCGATCGCGGCGGGCCGCGCATCGCCGGGCAGATGCTGCTGATGCCAATGCTCGATCCGGGGCTGTGCAGTGAATCGATGCGGCAGCGGCAGGCCGAGCGCGTCACCGCCTCGGAAGTTGCGCGCTGCGTCGCCGCCTACCGCGGCTACCTGCCGCATGCAGCCGATCGCATGCATCCGTATGCGTGTCCGTTGCAGGTCAGCCGCCTGAAGGGGCTGCCGCCTGCGCTGATCCTGTCGGTCAGCGATGACCCGCTGCGCGACGAGGCTGAACAGTATGGGGCGAAGCTGGCCGCCGCCGGCGTGCGTACCACGCTTGCACGGCTTGCGCCGGCCGCGGCGCCCACGCTGGCCGGTGTGCGCTGCGATGAGGCACGCAGCGCACAGATGCTGGAACACATCGTTCAATTCCTCGCGGGATTGGACGTCATTTGAATCCATCTTGCCGCCACCGGAAGGTGGCTACAGGAACACAGAGAACTTAAAACGAAGGAAGAACAACATGAAAACCCTCCTTACCTTGTCCCCCGCGGCGCGTGCAGCCGTTCTCACGGCCAGTGCCTTGGCCGCACTGCTGCTTGCCGCCTGCGGCAAACCGGTCGCGCAGGAGCTCGGCGACGCAGCGCAGGCCGGCCCCCCGGTATCGGCCGCCGAAGTGCTGGAAAAAACCATCGTCGAAACCCAGGAATTCTCCGGACGACTGGAAGCGGTCGAGCGGGTCGAGGTGCGCCCGCGCGTCTCCGGCTTCATCTCTTCGGTGCACTTCACGCCGGGGGCGGTGGTGAAGAAAGGGGAACTGTTGTTCGTCATCGATCCGCGACCGTACGAAGCCGAGGCGATGCGCACCGAGGCTGCGGCTGCCGCTGCGCGTGCCCGTGCGGAACTGGCGAAGGTCGAACTCGCTCGCGCCGAACGCCTGGTTGCGGAGCGGGCGATCGCACAGCGCGAGGCGGATGAAAAGGCTGCGTCGGCGAAGGAGCTGGAAGCGGCGGCGCGGGCGGCCCGGGCGGCGCACGAAGCCGCCCGCCTCAATCTCGGATTCACCCGCGTGCATGCGCCGATCGGCGGTCGCATCAGCAAGGCCGAGGTCACCGCCGGCAATCTGGTCGATGCGAACGTGGTGCTGACCACGGTGGTCTCGGGCGACCCGATCTATGCGAGCTTCGACGGCGATGAGGAATCCTGGCTGCGCGTCGGTGCGATGGCGCGCAAGGGGACGGCCGTTGCCGTGCGCATCGGCCTGGCCGGGGAGAGCGGCTTCCCGCATGAAGGCAGACTGGAATTCGTCGACAACCGCATCGATCCCGCCACCGGCAGCGTGCGCATGCGCGCGGTGCTGCGCAACCCGGAGGGCGCGCTCGCGCCCGGCCTGTTCGCCCGCATCCAGCTCGCAAGCGGCAATGGCACCGGCGGCGAGACACGCGCGACGCTGATCAGCGAGCGTGCAGTCGGCACCGACCAGGACCGCAAGTATGTTTATGTCGTCGATGGCGAAGGCAAGGCCGAATACCGTCCGGTGACGCTCGGGCCCGCTGTCGATGGCTTGCGCGTGGTGCGCAGCGGCCTGACGCCCGGCGAGAAGATCATCGTCAACGGCTTGCAGCGCGTGCGCCCCGGCGCACCGGTCACTGCCCAGCTCGTGCCGATGCAGGCCGAAGGCGAACGGGCAGCGAGTGCGCCGGGCCAGTCGTCCCAACCGCAGTCCTGATTCTTCGCACAGACAAAAGCACCTTCCGCGCCGCGGGCGCGGAAGGATGCCCCCGGCTTGCCCGGACACTGCACAAGATCTCATCATGAACATTTCCCGTTTCTTCATCGACCGTCCGATCTTCGCAGGCGTGCTGTCGATACTCATCTTCATCGCCGGCGTGCTGGCGATATTCAGACTGCCGGTATCCGAATACCCGGAAGTCGTGCCGCCCTCGGTGGTGGTGCGTGCAATCTATCCCGGCGCCAATCCCAAGGTCATTGCCGAAACCGTCGCCGCGCCGCTGGAAGAGCAGATCAACGGCGTGGAAAACATGCTGTACATGTCCTCGCAGGCCACCTCCGACGGCAGTTTGACGCTGACCGTCACCTTCCAGGTCGGCACCGACGTCGAGCAGGCCGAAACGCAGGTGCAGAACCGCGTGCAGCGCGCGCTGCCGCGCCTGCCCGAGGAGGTGCGCCAGATCGGCGTGGTCACCGCCAAGAGCTCGCCGAACCTGACGATGGTCGTGCATCTATGGTCGCCGGACGGTCGCTATGACGACGTCTACCTGCGCAACTTCGCCGTGCTCAATGTGAAGGACAGGCTCGCGCGCATCCCCGGCATGGGCGAGGTGCTGCTGTTCGGCGCAGGCGACTACGCAATGCGCGTATGGCTGGATCCGCAGAAGATTGCGGCGCGCGGCATGACGGCGACCGACGTGGTCGCCGCCATCCGCGAGCAGAACGTGCAGGTGGCCGCCGGCGTGGTTGGCGCAGCGCCTTCGCGCGGCAGCGAATTCCAGCTTGCGGTGAACACGCGCGGGCGGCTGGAAAGCGAAGAGGAGTTCGGCGAGGTCGTCGTCAAGACCGGCCGCGACGGCTCGGTCACACGCCTGCGCGACGTGGCGCGCATCGAGCTGGGGGCGAACGACTATGCGCTGCGCGCGCTGCTGAACAACAAGAGTGCGGCGGCGATCGCCGTCTTCGAAGCGCCGAACGCGAATGCCTTGCAGCTGTCGGCGGACGTGCGCGACGCGATGGCCGAGCTGAAGCGGACATTCCCCGAAGGCGTGGAGTACGACGTCGTGTACGACCCGACCCAGTTCGTGCGGGCCTCGATCAAGGCCGTGGTGATGACCTTGCTTGAGGCGGTGGCCCTGGTGGTGCTGGTCGTGATCGTGTTCCTGCAAACCTGGCGCGCCTCGATCATTCCGCTGGCCGCCGTGCCGGTTTCCATCATCGGGACGTTTGCCGTGCTGCTGCTGTTCGGCTTCTCGATCAATACGCTGTCCCTGTTCGGCCTCGTGCTGGCGATCGGCATCGTGGTCGACGACGCGATCGTGGTCGTGGAGAACGTCGAGCGCAACATCGCGGCCGGACTGGCGCCGCGCGAGGCCACCGTGCAGGCGATGAAGGAAGTCAGCGGGCCGATCATCGCGATTGCGCTGGTCCTGTGCGCGGTGTTCGTGCCGATCGCGTTCGTATCTGGCCTGTCCGGCCAGTTCTATCAGCAGTTTGCGCTGACGATTGCGATCTCCACCGTGATCTCCGCGTTCAATTCGCTGACTCTGTCGCCGGCGCTGGCCGCGGTGCTGCTCAAGCCGCACGATGCGCCCAAGGATGCGCTCACGCGCGGCATGGACAAGCTGTTCGGCCGTTTCTTCCGCTGGTTCAATGCGGCATTCGGGCGGGCCTCGGTGCGCTACGAAGGCGGCGTCAAGCAGGTGCTGGCGCGCAAGAGCCTCTCGCTCGGCGTGTATGCGGTGCTGGTTGTGGCCGCGGTCGGCGTGTTCCAGTCGGTGCCGAGCGGCTTCGTGCCGGGGCAGGACAAGCAGTACCTGGTCGGCTTCGCGCAGCTGCCCGATGCCGCTTCGATGGAGCGGACCGACGCGGTGATCCGCCGCATGTCCGACATCGCCACCTCGGTACCGGGGGTGAAGGATTCCGTCGCGTTTCCGGGGCTCTCGATCAACGGTTTCACGAATGCGCCGAACGCCGGAATCGTCTTCTTCGGCCTGGACGATTTCAGCGCGCGCCGCACGCCGCAACTGTCGGGAGAGGCGATCGCGCAGCAGGTCAACCAGAAGCTGGCGGCGATCGAGGATGCCTTCATCATGGTTTTTCCGCCGCCCCCGGTGAATGGGCTCGGCACAATCGGCGGCTTCAAGATGATGGTAGAGGACCGCGGCAATCTCGGCTATGACGCGCTGTACCAGGCGGTGCAGGCCTTGCAGATGAAGGCCTGGCAGACGCCGGAACTGGCCGGCGTGTTCTCCAGCTACCAGATCAACGTGCCGCAGCTGTTCGCCGACATCGACCGCACCAAGGCCAGGCAGATGGGCGTGCCGCTGTCGACGATCTATCAGACCCTTCAAATCAATCTCGGCTCGCTGTACGTCAATGACTTCAACAAGTTCGGGCGCACCTACCAGGTCCGGGTGCAGGCCGATGCGCCGTTTCGCTCGCGCGCCGAAGACATCGCCCAGTTGAAGGTGCGCAGCGACCGCGGTGAAATGATTCCGCTGTCTTCGCTGATGCAGGTGCGCGACAGCTACGGCCCGGATCGCGTGCAGCGCTACAACGCCTATGTGTCGGCCGACATCAACGGCGGCCCCGCGCCCGGCTATTCGAGCGGCCAGGCGCAGGCGGCGATGGAGCGCATCGCGCGCGAAGTGCTGCCGCCGGGAATTGCGTTCGAATGGACCGAGCTGACCTATCAGGAGATCCTGGCCGGCAACACCATGCTCGTCATCTTCCCGCTGTGCGTGTTGCTGGTGTTCCTGGTGCTGGCTGCGCAGTACGAGAGCTGGACCCTGCCGCTGGCCATCATCCTGATCGTGCCGATGTCGATCCTGTGTGCGCTGCTGGGCGTGAAGCTGACCGGCGGCGACAACAATGTGTTCACGCAGATCGCCTTGTTCGTGCTGGTCGGCCTGGCCTCGAAGAACGCGATCCTGATCGTCGAGTTCGCGCGCGAGCTCGAGGCGCAGGGCAAATCGATCGTGGCTGCGGCGCTGGAAGCCAGCCGCCTGCGGCTGCGTCCGATTCTGATGACTTCGTTCGCTTTCATCATGGGCGTGGTGCCGCTGGTGCTGTCCTCGGGGGCGGGCGCCGAGATGCGCCATGCGATGGGCGTGGCCGTGTTCTTCGGCATGCTCGGCGTCACCTTCTTCGGCCTGTTCCTCACGCCCTTGTTCTACGTGCTGCTGCGCAGCCTCGCGGTGCGCATCGTACGCCGGCCGGCTGCAGTGGCCGAACCGCAACGAGGAGCGCTCTGATGCAAGCCGACTTCAATGACCAAGGAAGCAAGACTATGAAAAACCGTGCATTACCAACACCCTTGCTGTCGCTGCTGGCCGCCCTCGTGCTGGCCGGCTGCGCCGCTGCGCCGCCGATCGCGCCGGTTGTGGATGTGCCGGCGCAATTCAAGGAAGCGCCCGCATCGTGGAAGGCTGCGGAACCGGCCGAGGCGCAGGCGCGCGGCGAGTGGTGGAGGGCGTTCCGGGACCCGGCCCTCGATGCGCTGATTGAGCAGGCGAGCACCGCCAACGCGGATCTCGCCGCCGCCGCCGCGCGGGTGAAGCAGGCGCGGGCGCTGGCCGGCGTGGAGGCTGCCGCCCGCGTGCCGCAGCTGCAGGCCGGGTTCGGCGCGGAGCGCGCCGGGACAGGCGCAGGCGTGCAGCGCAATGCATTTACCGGCTTGATCGGCGCAAGCTACGAGCTCGATCTGTTCGGCCGGGTTGCGGCCAGCGTGGACGCGGCCACGGCCGATGCCGACCGCAGCGAGGCGCTGCATCGCTCCGTGCTGTTGGCGCTAAAGGCCGATGTCGCGCAGACCTATTTCCGCCTGCGCGGCGCCGATGCCGAGCGCGCGCTGCTGCAACGTACCGCCGCGCTGCGCGAGGAGAACGTGCGCATCAATCAGCGCCGCTTCGAGCTCGGCGATGTCGGCGAGCTGGACGTGGTGCGCGCGCGCACCGAGCTGGCGCTGACCCGTTCGGACCTGCATGCCTTGGAGCGCCAGCGCGCCCAGCTAGAGCATGCGCTGGCCACGTTGCTGGGCCGGCCGGCGCCGGCGTTTGCGCTCGACGCGAGTCCGCTCGCCCAGGCCGCCTTTCTGCCCGCTATCCCGGCCGGATTGCCGTCGGCCCTGCTGGAGCGCCGGCCAGACATTGCCGCCGCCCAGTACGCGATGATGGCGGCACAGTCCCGCGTCGGCGTTGCGCGCAGCGCGCTGTTCCCGGCGATCCGGCTGACCGCCGCCGGCGGGGTGGAGTCGGCCGATCTGTCGGAACTGTTGCGCTGGAGCAGCCGCAGCTGGGCACTTGGCGCGCTGGCGGCGCTGCCACTGCTGGACGGGGGGCGCAACCGTGCTGTCATCGCGCGGCAGCAGGCGGTCCTGGAGGAGGCGGGGGAGCAGTATCGCGGCCAGGTGCTGCGGGCCTTTGCCGAGGTCGAAGACAATCTGGTCGGCGTGCGCACGCTCGCGTCGCAGATCGATGCGCTGGACGAGGCGCTCGCTTCCGCAAGACGCTCGGTCGAACTTGCCGAGAGCCTCTACCGGGCCGGACGCGGCAGCTACCTGGAGTTGCTCGACGCCCAGCGCAATCTTGCCGCCGCCGAGCGCAGTGCGGTGCAGTTGCGCAGCGCCCGCGCGGTGTCGACGGTGGCCCTGGTGCGGGCACTGGGCGGTGGATGGCAGTAAATCGCAGCCCATGAAAAAGCCCCGCAGGGTTTCCCGTGCGGGGCTTTGTTTTTTGTGCGGCTGGATTACCGCGCGGCGGCGCGGGCACGCGTCGTGGTCTTCTCGGCCGCCTGGGCGAACTGGCTGACGGCGGTGTTCATGTTCGCTTCCATGACTTCGACGGCCTGCTTGGTCGACTTGCTCAGCTGCTCGTAGCCGGCGTTTGCGGTGCCGATCGCAGTCTTCATGATCGAGACCACGTTCTCCGAACCGGGCGGGGCGTTCTTCGCCACATCGTCGACCAGTTCAGCCAGCTTGCGGCTGGTTTCGGCGAACTGCTCTTCGGCGGCGCGGGCCAGCTCGACTTGCGCGCTGGCGGCGATGCCGGCCAGCTGGCGGGTGTAGGCGATCGCCTTGGCCGCGGTGGGCTGAGCCTGGGCAGTCGCAACGGTGATCAGTTCCTGGCCGTCCCTGGCCGACAGCAGCTGACGGGCGACAGAGGCAGAATCCTCGATCGACGCCTTGGCGGCGTTGATGTTCAGGTCAGCCACTTTTTCCAGGTTTTCGAAGGCCTTGCTGGTCAGCGCGGTCAGGACTGCGAGTTGGGATTCGAGGTTGGCGCGGGCAACGCCGGAAAATTGCTCGGGTACGGTGAACATTGTGTTTCTCCTTGTCAGAAGTTGGTCATGTCAGCATTGTGCGCTGCAACAAAACCTATTTTATGCGCCTGTTCCGACATGTCAAGAAGATTTTTGTGCGGCGCACAAATTCGCGCCCGCACCGGCGATTTTGGCAGCATCGGGCTCGCCCTATATTGATTTCGCACAGTTCGTTTTTCCCAGGAGCAACGGAGATCTGCTTTGCTTCGTGCTCTTGCTGCATAATGTGCGGCACTTTTTCGCACCGTCACGATGGCCAGGAAAGATCACGTTTCCGAAACTCCCGCGACCCAGTTCCTGCGCAAGCACGGGATCGCGTTCACCGAGCATCCCTACGCTTATGAGGAGCACGGGGGCACGGCCGTTTCGGCGCGCGAACTCGGCGTCGACGAACACAGCGTCGTGAAGACGCTGGTCATGCAGGACGAGGCGGGCAAGCCGCTGATCGTGCTGATGCACGGCGATCGCAAGGTCTCGACGAAGAACCTGGCGCGCCAGATCGGCTGCAAGTCGGTGGAGCCCTGCAAGCCGGAAGTAGCAAACCGCCACTCGGGCTTTCTGGTCGGCGGAACGTCGCCGTTCGGAACGCGCAAGGCCATGCCGGTGTACGTGGAGGAGAGCATCTTGTCGCTCGACAAGATCTATATCAATGGAGGCCGGCGTGGTTATCTGGTCGGGATCGATCCCAATATCCTGACCCGGGTACTGCCGGCCAAGCCGGTGCATTGCGCGCTGGAGGAATAAGGACATCATGAATACCCTGCTCTTTGCGCTGGCCGCCTACCTGGTCGGTTCGGTTTCGTTTGCCGTGGTGGTGAGCAAGCTCTACGGTCTGTCGGATCCGCGGACATACGGGTCGAAGAATCCCGGCGCGACCAATGTGCTGCGCACCGGGAACAAGGCCGCCGCCGCGCTGACCTTGCTGGGCGACGGGGTCAAGGGCTGGCTGGCCGTCTGGCTCGCAGTCCAGTTCGGTCCGCAATACGGGGTCGGCGATGGCGGCATCGCGCTGGTGGCGCTGGCGGTCTTCCTCGGCCACCTGTTCCCGGTGTTCTTTCGCTTCGTCGGTGGCAAGGGCGTGGCGACCGCGCTCGGCGTCCTGCTCGGCATCTCCGGCTGGCTCGGGCTTGCCACATTGGCGACCTGGCTGCTGGTCGCGTACGTGAGCCGTTACTCCTCGCTGGCCGCGCTGGTCGCGGCGGTTGCGGCTCCGCTGTATTACGCGCTGTTCTTCGGGATGGACGCGATCATGCTGGCGATCGTCGTGATGAGTGGGCTGTTGATCTACCGCCACGAGCAGAACATCGGCAAGCTCCTGTCGGGCAAGGAAAGCAAGATCGGCGGCGGGAAGAAATAGGCGGGACACCGTCGCCAACGCGACGCGAGTCCAGCCGATCTACGTAGCTCTATGCCGCTTCCAGTTCGTCGAGCGGCCAGCGCGGCCGCACGGTGAAGCCGTACTCCTTCGTCGCCAGCGCCGGATTGCGCATCAGCCGCATCGCACCGGCGAAGGCGATCATCGCACCGTTGTCGGTGCAGAACTCCAGTTCCGGGTAAAAGACGCGGAAGCGCCGCTTCTGCGCGGCGGCGTTGAGCGCCTCGCGCAACTGGCGGTTCGCGCCGACGCCGCCGGCAATCACCAGGCGCTTCAGGCCGGTCTGCTTCAGCGCCGTCACGCACTTGGCGACCAGCACTTCGACGATCGCGTCGACGAAGGCGCGCGCAATGTCCGCCTTGTCCTGTTCGCAAATGTTCGTGCGCTGGTTGCGCACGACGGTGAGCACCGCGGTCTTCAGGCCGGAAAAGCTGAAGTTCAGATCCTTCGAATGCAGCATCGGCCGCGGCAGCGTGTAGACGGAAGGGTCGCCGAACTCGGCCAGTCGCGAGATCGCAGGGCCGCCCGGGTAGCCCAGCCCGAGCAGCTTGGCCGACTTGTCGAACGCCTCACCGGCCGCATCGTCGAGGGTTTCACCGAGCAGCGCATAACGGCCGACGCCGTCTACGCGCATCAACTGCGTATGGCCGCCTGAAATCAGCAGCGCGACGAACGGGAATTCCGGTGGCTCGCTGGCCAAGAGCGGCGACAGCAGGTGGCCCTCCAGGTGGTGCACGCCCAGCACCGGGCGATCGAGCGCCAATCCCAGTCCGCAGGCGATCGAGGCGCCGACCAGCAGCGCGCCGGCCAGGCCCGGGCCCTGCGTGTAGGCGATCGCGTCGATGTCGCCGAGCCCGATCCCCCCCTGCTTCAACACCTGTTCGAGCAGCGGAATCGCCCGCCGGATATGGTCGCGCGACGCGAGCTCGGGCACGACGCCGCCGTACTCTTCGTGCATCGCGACCTGCGAATGCAGCGCATGCGCAAGCAGCCCGCGTTGCGTGTCATACAAAGCGAGGCCGGTTTCGTCGCAGGAGGATTCGACGCCGAGGACAATCATGAAGGGGAGATGGCAGGGTTCTTGCAATGCGCCATTCTAAAGGAAAGGGCGGAGTCGTATTCGATACGAAGGGAGCCTTTCCGTATTGATCACAAGAGCCAAGCATGAGTGACCCGAAGCAGCTGAAGATCCTGGTCGTCAATTCCCTGGTAGTGCCCGACGACGCCGACGAAGCCACCCAGATCCAGGCCGAGCGTGCGCGCGCGCTGCGCATCGGCCTGCTCGAAGGCGGCTACAACATCCTGGCCGCGCTGCCGCCAGGTGTGGACCTGCCCGCCCAGATCGCCGAACTGCAGCCGGACGTCATCATCGTCGACGAACAATCCGACGCGGTGCTGAGAAGCGTGGTGGAAGCGACCGCGCAGGAACGCCGGCCCATCGTCTGCTTCACCGAGGACCAGGACCCGGAGAAAATGGAGGCGGCGATCGAGGCTGGGGTATCGGCCTACGTCGTGGCCGGCCTCGCGGCCGAGCGCGTGAAGGCCGTGCTCGACGTCGCGCTTGCGCGCTTCAGGGTCGAGCAGAGACTGCGCGACGAGCTCAACGAAACCCGCATCAAGCTGGCCGAGCGCAAGCTGATCGAGCGCGCAAAGGGCCTGTTGATGGAACGGCACCGCTGCACCGAGGACGAGGCCTACAAGAAGCTGCGGCGGCTCGCGATGGACAAGAATCTGAAGCTGTCCGACGTCGCCCAGAGAATGATCGACGTCGCCGATCTCCTCATTTGAGTGCCCCAGGTTGACGCACCGCACGTTCGCGGTGCGCCGTGAATCCCGATTCCCCCTGATTTTTGCTCCACCGCCGCGCATCAGGCGCTGGCACAACGCTTGCAATACTTGATGCGCGCCAACGATGGCGCAACAGATTTCTGCTCCGGCCAGCGAGGGCCGGAGTAGTTTGGACAAAGGCGTCCGTGCTGACCGGGTATCCACCCGCCAGGCACGTACGCCTTTTTTATTTCGGCCATATCCACTGGGGGATTCATGAAAGACAGCAAAACCAATCCGACTCGCCGCAGCTTGCTGAAGGCCGGCGTCGCCGCGGGCGCCTTGTCCGGCCTCGCGACAAAAGGCGTGTGGGCGGCCGGTTCCGACAAGCCGGAAAAGGAGGAGGTGAAGATTGGTTTCATTCCCCTGACCGACTGCGCGTCGGTGGTGATGGCCTCGGTGCTCGGCTTCGACAGGAAGTACGGCATCAGGATCGTGCCGACCAAGGAAGCGTCCTGGGCCGGCGTGCGCGACAAGCTGGTCAACGGCGAGCTCGACGCCGCCCATGTGCTCTATGGCCTGATCTACGGCGTGCACCTGGGCGTCTCCGGTCCGAAAAAGGACATGGCGATGCTGATGACGCTGAACCATAACGGGCAGGCGATCACGCTGTCGAAGAAGCTGGCCGACAAGGGCGCGGTCGACGGCGCATCGCTGGCGAAGCTGATGGGCAGCGAGAAGCGCGAATACACGTTCGCCCAGACCTTCCCGACCGGCACGCACGCGATGTGGCTGTACTACTGGCTCGCGGCCAACGGCATCGACCCGATGAGAGACGCCAAGATCATCACCGTGCCGCCGCCGCAGATGGTGGCGAACATGCGCGTCGGGAACATGGACGGCTTCTGCGTCGGCGAGCCGTGGAACCATCGCGCGATCATGGACAACATCGGCGTCACCGCGATCACCACGCAGGACATCTGGAAGGATCATCCGGAGAAGGTGCTCGGCACCACCGCGGAGTGGGTGAACAAGCATCCGAACACGGCGCGCGCGATGACCGCCGCCGTGCTGGAGGCGAGCAAATGGATCGATGCGAGCCTGCAGAACCGCCTGAAAATGGCGGAAACCGTCGCCGACAAGTCATACGTGAACACCAGTGTCGACGCGATCAACCAGCGCATCCTCGGCCGCTACCAGAACGGCATGGGCAGGACCTGGGACGATCCGAACGCGATGAAGTTCTACAACGACGGCTACGTGAACATGCCGTATCTGTCCGACGGCATGTGGTTCCTGACGCAGCACCGCCGCTGGGGATTGCTGAAGGAAGACGTCGATTATCTCGCCGTGGCCTCCCAGATCAACCAGATCGCGCTGTACCGCGAAGCGGCGGCGCTGGCGAAGGTGAACGCGCCCAAGGACACGATGCGCACCTCGAAGCTGGTCGACGGCGTACTCTGGGACGGCAAGAACCCGAAGGAGTATGCGGGCTCGTTCAGGATCAAGGTCTGAGGTGCGGCGATGAGTGCAGTCATGGAAAACCTTTCCCGCAAGCGGGCCGCTCCCGCGCCGCAAGTCCCCGCCGAATTGCCCAAGGCTGCCGCGCAGCCGGTGGCGGCAGATCGACCCCCGGCGCGTGCGTTTTCGCTCAAGCCATTCTTTGCTGCCGCGCTGCCGCCGCTGTTCGGCATTGCGCTGTTGATCGTGGTCTGGCAGATCGTCGCGTCGCGCACAGCCGATTTTCCGTCGCCTGCGGTGACCTGGGCGCACGCGGTCGAACTGTTCTCCGATCCGTTCTACAGCAACGGCCCGAACGACCAGGGCATAGGCTGGAACCTGCTGTCCTCGCTGCGCCGTGTCGCAACCGGCTTCGGGCTGGCTGCGCTGATCGGCATTCCGCTCGGCTTCATGATCGGCCGCTTCAAGTTCCTGTCGGGGATGTTCAATCCGATCATCAGCCTGTTGAAACCGGTATCGCCGCTGGCCTGGCTGCCGATCGGCCTTCTGGTATTCAAGGCCGCGAACCCGGCTGCGATCTGGGCAATCTTCATCTGCTCGATCTGG
The DNA here is from genome assembly GCA_035540575.1 of Noviherbaspirillum sp. GTDB lineage: Bacteria > Pseudomonadota > Gammaproteobacteria > Burkholderiales > Burkholderiaceae_D > Noviherbaspirillum. Next base: position 5,094 of record DATLGF010000038.1, on the reverse strand, counting down.
CCGATGATCATCAACACCGCGGTTGGCGTGCAGCGCGTGCCGCAGGACTACATGAACGTCGCGCGCGTGCTGAACCTGTCGGAGTGGAAGATCCTCACGAAGATCCTGTTCCCGTCGGTGCTGCCGTACATGCTGACCGGCGTGCGGCTGGCGATCGGCACGGCCTGGCTGGTGATCGTCGCGGCCGAGATGCTGACCGGCGGCGTCGGAATCGGCTTCTGGGTCTGGGACGAATGGAACAACCTGAACGTGCCTCACATCCTGATCGCCATCGTGGTGATCGGCGTGGTCGGGCTGTTGCTGGAGCAGGCGCTGGTGGCGCTGGCAAAGGCCTTCACCTATGAAGACGTGCGGAGCTGATCATGGATAAGTTCAACAAGTTCATCGACATCCAGCATGCCGAAATGGTGTTCGATACGAAGAAAGGCCGTTTCCACGCGCTGCGCGACATCAACCTGGCCGTGAAGAAGGGGGAGTTCATCACGCTGATCGGCCACTCGGGCTGCGGCAAGTCGACGCTGCTGAACCTGATCGCCGGCCTGCTCGATGCGACCGGGGGCACGCTGTTGTGCGCCAACCGCGAAATCGCCGGTCCGGCGCCGGAGCGGGCGGTCGTCTTCCAGAACCATTCGCTGCTGCCGTGGCTGACCTGTTTCGAGAATGTCCATCTGGCGGTGGAGCGAGTGTTCGGGACAAGCGAAACGCGCGCGCAACTCCAAGAGCGCACGCGCGCCGCGCTCGCTCTGGTGGGGCTGTCGCACGCGCAGAACAAGCGTCCGCATGAAATTTCCGGTGGGATGAAACAGCGTGTCGGCATCGCGCGGGCGCTGTCGATGGAGCCGAAGGTGCTGCTGATGGACGAGCCGTTCGGCGCGCTCGATGCGCTCACGCGCGCGCACCTGCAGGACGAACTCCTGAAGATCGTGGCCAAGACGCAGTCGACCGTGGTGATGGTCACGCACGACGTGGATGAGGCGGTGCTGCTGTCGGACCGGATCGTGATGATGACCAACGGGCCTGCGGCCACGATCGGCGATATCGTCGAGGTCCGGCTGCCGCGCCCGCGCGACCGGGTGGCGCTCGCGCATGATGCGCTCTATGTCGAGTACCGCAGCGCGGTGCTGGAGTTCCTGTATCACCGGCAGGCGCATCCGGCGCAGGAGGCGGCGTAGCGACGCGCGCGTGGTGCGGGCGCCTTCACGTTGCAGATGGATGAGGTTCCTCACTGCTTTCGGAACGACAGGGCGTACTCTTGTCGTCCCGAACGCAGTGAGGGGCCTCATCCGTTCGCCCTGCTCAATACCTGCACAGCTACCGCATCACCAGCAGATACAGCAACAGCAGGTTCACCACCAGCGAGCCTGCCGCGAGCGAGCGCCACAGCAATTCCGGATTGCGCTGCGCGAGCGGAACCGGCCCCGGCGCGCGCAACGGCCGGCTCGCACCACGCTCCAGCGCGATCTGGAACTCTTCGGCGGTCTCAAAGCGATCCGCGGGCTCGCGGGCGACGGCCTTCAGCAAGACATTCTCCAGCCACAACGGCAGGTCCGGCCTGTACCGGCTCGGCCGCACCGGTTCGCCGAAGCGCGGATGCTGGAAGGGTTCGATTTCGCCATACGGGTAGTGGCGGGTCAGCATCAGGTATAGGGTCACGCCGGCCGCGTACAGGTCGCTTTGCGGCGAGGGCGACGCGCCTTCGAACAGCTCCGGCGCAAGGAAGGACGGCGTACCGGCTTTGGGCGCGGCGAGCGCCTGCTGCTCGTCCAGGCCGGAGACGGCCACGCCGAAATCGAGCACCCTCAGCTCGCCGTCCCTGCCGAGGTGGACGTTGGCGGGCTTGATGTCCCGATGCAGGATGCTGCGCCGGTGCAGCGCGCCGAGCGCGCGCACCAGCCGCTCGGCATGGCCGACCGCCTCCGGCACCGTGAAGTAGGTGCCGACATCGAGCATCTGTTGCAGCGTATGGCCTTCGTGCCAGGTGCTCAGGTAGTACAGCCAGTTGCGGTTCTCGGCAGGGACCACCTGCGGAAAGAAGCGTGCGACCGCGCGCCGTGCGAGCCACTCCTCGTGGGCGAACGCGGCGCGCTCCTGTTCATCGTCCGCGCAGTCCGGATGCAGCGTCTTGAGCACCAACCGACGCTGCGTGGCCGACTCGACGACACGGTACAGCAGCGTCGCGCGCGACGCGTGGATCAGGCTTTCGACGAGGTAGCCGTCGAGCGCCTGTCCCGGCTTCATCCGCGGCGGCAGCGGCAGCGTGCGGGAAGTGGTCAGCGCATCGGCGAGGTTTTCCCGTGGCAGCTTGTCAACGCGCAGGACGATCGCGCTGCAATTGTCGGTCGAGCCGCGGGCAAGCGCCTGCTCGATCAGGTCGTCCGCACACGTCTGGGCATCGCAGCGGCGCTCGGCGGTGCGTCTGGCGCAATCGGCTAGATCGTATTCGGCAAGCGCGGCCCAGACGCCGTCGGACACCAGCAGCAGCACGTCGCCCTCGCGCAGCGCGCCCATGCCGTGGTCGATCGCCAGGCGCGTATCGAGACCGACCGCACGCGTGAGCACATGCTGCATTTCCGGGCGGTCCCAGACATGATCGGTGGTCAGGCGCGCGAGCCGGCCATTGCGCATCAGGTAAAGCCGGGTGTCGCCGACGTGGGAAAAATAGTAGAAGCCGCCGCGCAGCACGACGGTGGTCAGCGTGGTGGCCATGCCGGCCAGTTCGCTGCGCAGCGTGCCGTGTCGTTGTACCCAGCTATTGATCGCCTGCAGCACGCGGTCCAGCGACTGCGTGACCGGCCAGGTGTCCGGCGTGGCGTAGTAGTCGGCCAGCAATCCGCGCACCGTGTATTCGGCCGCATCGCGCCCGCCGGCATTGCCGGAGACGCCGTCGGCGACGGCCGCGATCATGCCCTTGGTGCTGAGTTCCGGCTCCTTCGGCGTGACCATGCCGACGAAATCCTCGTTACGTTCGCGCAAGCCGGTTGCCGACGCATGGCCGGCGCTGACGGAGAGGGTCATGTCGGGACGCGTGGAGGGAAGGGCCACGCCCATGGAATTGGCCTCCAGCGATTCTACGTTCAGATCTTGGCGGTCGTCATCGCCGCATTGCCCCAGGTCGTGCGCCAGCGCGTCTTCACCGCGGAGAGGCCGACGAGCGCCAGTGCCGCCAGTCCGGCGAACACGGTCAGGCCGAACTGGTAGTCGCCGGTGAGCTGCTTCGAATAGCCGAGGCTGGACGCAAGATAGAAGCCGCCGATGCCGCCGGCCATGCCGACCAGGCCGGTCATCACGCCGATTTCCTTGCGAAAGCGCTGCGGCACCAGCTGGAACACGGCGCCGTTTCCGGTGCCCAATGCCAGCATCGCCAGCACGAAAACCAGCAGCGCCAGCTCGTAGGTGGGAAGCCGCAGGCTGGCCAGCAGCAGGAACACCGCCGCCAGCACATACGTCAAGGACAGCGTCTTGATGCCGCCGATGCGGTCGGCCACGATGCCGCCGAGCGGACGCACCAGCGAGCCGGCGAATACGCAGGCCGCAGTGAAGTAGCCGGCCGTGACGGGCGACAGCCCGTACTCGCTGTTGAAATAGATGGTCAGCGAAGAGGCGAGGCCGGAAAACCCGCCGAAGGTGACGCTGTAGAAGAACATGAACCACCACGCATCCCTGTCCTTGAGCACTGCGAGGTACTCGCCGAGGGCCTTGGGCGCGGGCGCGGTCGGCGCATCCTTGGCGAAGGCCAGGTAAACGATGAAGGCGACGCCAAGCGGAATCAGCGCCAGCCCGAACACGTTCTGCCAGCCGAACGCGAGCGCAAGGCCAGGCGCGAACAGCGCGGCGAAGGCCGTGCCCGAGTTCCCCGCGCCGGCAATGCCCAGCGCCGTGCCCTGGTGTTCGGGCGGATACCAGCGCGAGGCGAGCGGCAGCGCAACCGCGAACGCCGAGCCGGCCACGCCGAGGATCACGCCGAGCGTGAGCATGTGCGCATAGCTGTCGAGGCTGCCCAGCCACGCCCAAAGCATGCCTGCCATCACGACCACCTGGCCGATCACGCCGGCTTTCTTCGGCTTCAGGTGGTCGACCAGCACGCCCATCACAATGCGCAGCAATGCGCCGGCCAGAAGCGGCGTGGCGACCATCAGCCCTTTCTGCGCAGCCGTCAGATGCAGGTCCGATGCGATCTGCACGGCCAGCGGCCCCAGCAGCACCCAGACCATGAAGCTCAGATCGAAATAAAAAAACGAGGCGAACAGGGTCGGTGCATGACCCGCCTTCCAGAACGACGTTGTTTTCACGATGCTCCCTTGCATCCGATGGAATTGCCGTGCAGGGATGCAATCGGTGTGCCACGGATTTGTCGCGAAAACAGCGCATGTTCGTGCCTTCGCAACGTGCGTCGCACCATGTGCGCGCCTTCTCGTGCACTGCGCTAGTGCGAAATCACGCCAACGCAGTGCATTTTCATGAGAAAACCACTGGCACTCGTTTTGCATCAGCCCGCGCTCGAATGGTTTCAATGGCGAGGCCGTCAGCAAGGGGAGCTTTAATGAGGAAGCTGAAGTTGGTAATGGTCGGGAACGGCATGGCCGGCGTTCGCACGCTGGAAGAATTGCTGAAACTTGCTCCCGACATTTATGAGATCACTGTGTTCGGCGCCGAGCCGTATGCGAATTACAACCGCATCCTGCTCTCGCCGGTGCTGGCCGGCGAGCAGACCATCAAGGACATCATGCTCAATGATGTCGACTGGTATGCGCAGAATGGCATCACACTCCATCTCGGCAAGACGATCACGCAGATCGATCGCGCAAGACGCCAGGTGATCGCCGACGATGGCACCACGGCCGAATACGATCGCCTGCTGCTGGCAACCGGCTCCAATCCCTTCATGCTCCCGGTGCCCGGCAAGGATCTCGACGGCGTCATTTCCTATCGCGACATCCAGGACACGAACGCGATGATCGACGCCGCGGCGAAACACAGGCACGCGGTCGTGATCGGCGGCGGCCTGCTCGGGCTGGAAGCCGCCAATGGCCTGAAGCTGCGCGGCATGGACGTGACCGTCGTGCACCTGCCGAACTGGCTGATGGAGCGCCAGCT
>DATLGF010000037.1:0-8849 GCA_035540575.1 Noviherbaspirillum sp. | reverse complement strand
GCGTACTTCTATTCGGTGGCCATCGTGTTCGGGCTGCGCGGCGAGGATTTTTTCTGGGAGCTGGCCACCCTGATCGACGTGATGCTGCTCGGGCACTGGCTGGAGATGCGCTCCATCCTGGGCGCGTCCGGCGCGCTGGAGGCATTGGTCAAGCTGTTGCCGACCACCGCGCACCGGCTGGATGGGCAGGGCCGCCTGGAGGATGTGGCGGTGAGCGCGCTGAAGGTCGGAGACCGGGTCGTCGTCAAGCCCGGCGAAAAGGTGCCGACCGACGGTGTGATTGTCGACGGACGCAGCAGCGTGAACGAAGCGATGCTGACCGGCGAATCGAAGCCGGTCACCCGGGGCGTCGGCGATGCGGCGATCGGCGGCGCGATCAATGGCGAGGGCGCGCTCACGCTCGAAATCCGCAAAACCGGCGATGCGACTTACCTGGCCCAGGTCATCGACATGGTGCGCAAGGCGCAGGAGAGCCGCTCGCGCACCCAGGACATCGCCAACCGCGCTGCACACTGGCTGACCTGGATCGCCTTGCTGGGCGGCGGCACCACCTTTGCCGTCTGGTCGCTGATCGGCGCCGACCTGGCGTTTTCACTCGAGCGCATGGTGACCGTGATGGTGGTGGCCTGTCCGCATGCACTCGGACTGGCGGTGCCATTGGTGGTGTCGGTCAGCACGTCGCAGGCCGCCGGACATGGTCTGCTGATCCGCAATCGCGCGGCCTTCGAGCACGCGCGCAAACTGCAGGCGGTGATCTTCGACAAGACCGGCACCCTGACAGAAGGGCGCTTCGGCGTCACCGATGTGGTTGCGCTCGACGGCGGCCACGACGAGCGCGTGCTGCAACTGGCCGCATCGCTTGAGACGGCGTCCGAACACCCGATCGCGCACGGCATCGTGGCCCATGCACGCGAGCGAGGGCTCGAGCTGTGGGCGCCCGCCGACTTCCGCAACTTTACCGGCGAGGGCGCGCAGGCGCGCGTCGACGCTGCGCTGGTGCGGGTGGTGAGCCCCGGCCATGTGCGCCGGCTCGGGCTCACCTACGATGACAGCCGTATTGCGCCGCTGCTGGCCGACGGCAAGACCGTGGTACTGGTGCTCGAGGAACAGGCGGTGATCGGAGCCATTGCCCTGGCCGATATCGTGCGGCCGGAATCCTTCGAGGCGGTGCAGCGGCTGAAGGCCATGGGCGTGCAGTGCATGATGCTGACCGGGGATGCCGAAATCGTCGCGCGCACGGTGGCGCGCCAGCTCGGCCTGGATGATTACTTTGCCGAGGTGCTGCCGCATGAAAAAGCGGCCAAGGTGAAGGAGGTGCGCGCGCGCGGCCTGGTGACGGCAATGGTTGGCGATGGTGTCAACGATGCGCCTGCACTGGTCGAATCGGATCTCGGCATCGCCATCGGCGCCGGAACCGACGTGGCGATCGAATCGGCCGACATCGTTCTGGTGCGCAGCGATCCGCGCGACGTCGTGGCGATCACCGCACTGTCGCGCGCGACCTATCGCAAGATGATCCAGAACCTGGGCTGGGCAACGGGGTACAACAGCTTCGCGCTCCCTCTCGCCGCCGGCGTCGCTTACACGGCGGGCTTCATGCTGACGCCGGCTTTCGGCGCCGCGCTGATGTCGATCAGCACGGTCGTGGTGGCAATCAATGCCCGGTTGCTGGGGCGGCAGGATCCGGCACAGGCTTGAGCTTCCAACTGCGACGACCTGTCGGGCTTGTCATCCCGCTCGCCCCGGTTGAATGCTCATGACCGTTCCACCGCTCGCTGGTCGAGCAATTTGTCATTGGTGCCGGGATCGCAGCTCCTGGATGAGCGCCTTCATTTCGGCGATCTCGCGGCGCTGGGTCTCGATAATCTCCTTGGAGAGCCTTACCGCCCGAGGGTCTGAAATCGTCGCTCGCTCGCTCGTCAGGATCGCAATCGAGTGATGCGGAATCATCGCGCGCATCCACGATACTTCGTCGATGGTGGACTGGCTGCGCACCAGCCATAGCGCCCCGAAAAATATTGCCGCGCTGCCCAGGTAGATCGCCATGTTGACGGTGCGGTTCGTATGCATGTGCAGCATGAAGGTGAGCATGATGACTGCCATGCAGGCACCCATGAGAAGTGCCATGTAGACCCGGGTTTCGCTAAAGACGACATGGTCCACGCTGTAGGTGTTCAGATACATCAATCCGTACATGACAACGGTCGACGTGACGATCATTGCGCCGAATCTGAGATAGGTTCGCATGCCTGGCCTTTCCTGGAGTAACGCACGTCTGCTTTGTGAACAATAGGAACACAGGATCGGGAAATTCGTTCACTGCAGCCATTGACCTTCCCACGGTGGCAAGCATCAAGCTGGCACCACGGTCAATTTTCTTGAGGAGAGCGGCGATGCTTGAACTACGCGTTGAAAACATGACTTGCGGCGGCTGCGCGCGCCACGTCACACAGGCCGTGCAGTCGGTGGACAGCAATGCGCGAGTGGACGTCGATCTGGCCGGCAAGAAGGTGCGGGTCGAGACGCAGGCGGATCCCGAGGCTGTCGCCGCAGCAATTGCCGAGGAAGGCTACCCGGCGACGCTTGTGCGGGCCGGGTAGGCCCTTCCGCCAACAGCGCCGGACCGGGGCGGGAGCCGGCGCCCGCAATCCGGAGTGGCGCTGGCCCTGCGGCGCTCACATCGGCCACGCGTGGTGGCCGATGCATCATCCTTGTGCGGACGCACTGCGGGTGCACCGGGAGTGCGCAAAACAAGACGCGGATGCGGAAAGAAATGCACCGAATCGAGCCGGCGGCGCACTGGACCGGTGCGTCGGCGCCTGGCATATGTATTGCTGTGCAGCATATGTCGCAGTCCCGGTCCGGTGTGCGATCAAGTATGATCAGCGCACGCGTGCCCCGCCTTTGTCCAAGGGCGGGGCCATAAGAATCAAAGGCTGCACCCGGCCAAACGCCGGTTTACCCCCGCTCATGGAGATATCCCGATGACCCTGAATCGCATTCCCCGCATCGCGCGCTGGGCTTCCGGCCTTGCGCTGGTCGCCTTTTCCCTGCAAGCCTCGGCCCAGGAGACCAAGCTGAAGTTCCAACTCGACTGGCGCTTCGAAGGGCCGTCGGCAATCTTCCTGATGGCCCAGACCAAGGGCTATTTCGCGCAGGAGAAGCTGGACGTGACGATCGATGCCGGCAACGGCTCGGGCAATGCGGTCAACCGCGTGGCCTCAGGCACCTACGACATGGGCTTCGCCGATCTCGCCGCACTGATGGAATTCGTCGGCAACAACCCGACCGCTCCGAACAAGCCGGTCGGCGTGATGATGGTCTACAACGACACGCCGGCTGCCGTGTTCGCGTTGAAGAAGTCCGGCATCAAGACGCCGGCCGACCTCGCCGGCAAGAAGCTCGGCGCCCCGGTGTTCGATGCCGGCCGCCGTGGCTTTCCGATCTTCGCCAAGGCCAACAAGCTCGACCCGGCCTCGGCGCAATGGACCAGCATGGATCCTCCGCTGCGTGAAACCATGCTGGTGCGCGGCGATGTCGATGCGATCACCGGTTTCTACTTCACCTCGCTCCTGAACCTGAATGCGCGCGGGGTGAAGGATGAAGACATCGTGGTCCTGCCGTTCTCCCAGCATGGCGTGAAGCTGTACGGCAACGCGATCATCGCCTCGGAAAGCTTCGCCAAGCAGAATCCGGAAGCGGTGAAGGGTTTCCTGCGCGCGATTGCGAAGTCGACCCGCGACGTGCTGGCCAATCCGGAAGAAGCGATCAAGGTGGTCAAGGCGCGCGACGGCCTGATCGACGAGAAGCTGGAACTGCGCCGCCTGAAGCTGGCGATCCAGCACTCGATCGCCACGCAGAATGCACGCGCCGAAGGCTTCGGCCAGATTTCGACGCCGCGCCTGACGCTGATGGCTTCGCAGGTCTCGGACACCTACGGCACCAAGAACCGCGTCGATCCGAACACGATCTGGAACAGCGGCTTCCTGCCATCCAAGGAAGAGCTGAACGTCTTCCCGAAGTAATTTCCCTATGAATCGGGCCCTCATCCACGGGTGAGGGCTTTTTTTCGCGCGCATCGCCATGACCGACACCTTTGTCGACTTCAAGAACGTCTTCCTCGCATATCAGGAGGGGGGCGAATTTGCAGTCGAAGACATCAACCTCTCGACTCGCTCCGGCGAGTTCATCGCCATCGTCGGCCCTTCCGGCTGCGGCAAGTCCACCTTCATGAAACTGGCCACCGGCCTGAAAGCGCCGACACGCGGCAGCATCGCCATCGGCGGCCAGCCCGTCACCGGCCCGCTGAAGATCGTCGGCATGGCCTTCCAGGCGCCGACCCTGCTGCCATGGCGCACCACGCTGGACAATGTGCTGCTGCCGCTGGAAATCGTCGAGCCGTACCGCAGCAACTTCAAGCGCAACAAGGCCGAGTACGTCGAGCGCGCGCTCGCTCTGCTGAAGAAGGTCGGACTCGACGGCTATGCGGACAAGTTTCCCTGGCAGCTGTCCGGCGGCATGCAGCAACGCGCCTCGATCTGCCGCGCGCTGATCCATGAGCCCAAGATGCTGCTGCTCGACGAGCCCTTCGGCGCGCTCGACGCGTTTACGCGCGAAGAACTGTGGTGCATGCTGCGCGACCTGTGGAGCGAGCGCCAGTTCAACGTGATCCTGGTCACCCATGACTTGCGCGAAGCAGCCTTCCTCGCCGATACCATCTATGTGATGAGCAAACGTCCCGGGCGCATCCTTGCGCGCCGCGAAAACCCGCTGCCGCAGCCGCGCGACATCGACGTCACCTATACCGAACCCTTCACCGCCCTGGTGCACGAACTGCGCGAGCACATCGGGCGCGTGCGCAGCAGCTGATCGACGAAGGACGATTCATGAAAAGCAAGACACTCACTTTCTTCGCGCCCTGGGCGCTGCTGCTGGCCATCATTGCGCTGTGGCAGGCGATCTGCACGGTGTTCGAGGTGTCCGAGTTCATCTTCCCGAGCCCGATCGCGATCGCCGAGGCGCTGGTCGAGTTCGCCGGACCGATCGCCCAGCACGCCTGGGCGACGTTCTGGGTCACCATGGCCGGTTTTGCGATCGCGGTGGCGGTGGGCCTGATGCTGGGCTTCATCCTCGGCTCGTCGCCGCTGATCTATTCGGCCGCCTATCCGCTGATGACCGCCTTCAACGCGCTGCCGAAGGCGGCCTTCGTGCCCATCCTGGTGGTGTGGTTCGGCATCGGCGCAGGCCCTGCGATCCTGACCGCCTTCCTGATCTCGTTCTTCCCGATCATGGTCAACATCGCCACCGGCCTGGCCACGCTGGAGCCGGAACTGGAAGACGTGCTGCGCGTGCTCGGCGCCAAGCGCCGCGACGTGCTGCTCAAGGTCGGCCTGCCGCGCTCGATGCCCTACTTCTTCGCGTCGTTGAAGGTGGCGATCACGCTGGCCTTCGTCGGCACCACGGTGTCGGAGATGAATGCGTCCAACGAAGGCATCGGCTACCTGCTGGTCTCGGCCGGTTCCTCGATGAAGATGCCGCTGGCGTTTGCCGGGCTGGTCGTGATCGGCGTGATGGCGATGATCATGTACGAGCTGTTCGCGGTGATCGAGAAGCGCACGACCGCGTGGGCGCATCGCGGCGCGCAGGCGCATTGAACAGGGGGCGCGATCATGGGCTTCGGAAGGACGACCCCGATCCTGCGCATCTTCGATGAAGCGAAAGCCAAGGCGTTCTACCTTGGCTTTCTCGGCTTCCGGCTCGACTGGGAGCACCGCTTCGAGCCGGGACTGCCGCTGTACATTCAGGTATCGAAGGATGCCTGCGTGCTGCATCTGACGGAACACCATGGCGACTGCTGTCCCGGCGCGGCGCTTCGGATCGAGACCGACGAACTCGATGCCTTTCACCAGCAGCTTCTGGCCGCGGGCTACCAATACGCGAGACCCGCGGTGGAGCGCATGCCGTGGGGCAGCCGCGACATGTCCGTCACCGATCCATTCGGTAACCGACTGACCTTTACAGAGGCGGTCAGCGCGTGAGCGGGCGTTAAACACGCGTCAATGCAATGCCGCGCCGGGTTGTCCCGTGCCCTCCAGCAACAAGCGCTCGAACTCATCCGGCGGCGCCGCCTGCGCATACAGGAAGCCCTGGCCGAAATCGCAGTCGGCCGCGCGCAGCAGTTCCATCTGCTCAGGCGTCTCGATGCCCTCCGCGATGACCTTCAGCCCCAGGCGGTGCGCCATCACGATCACCGACTCGGCAATCGCGCGGTCGCCATCGTCGCTGGTCATGTCGCGCACAAACGAGCGGTCGATCTTCAGGTAGTCGATGTCGAACTTCTTCAGGTAGGCCATCGATGAATAGCCGGTGCCGAAGTCGTCGATCGCGACCTGGATGCCGGCGTCGCGGTAGGCGAGCAGGCGCTCCGAAACCAGTGGCGAGGCATTGAGCAGCAGCCCTTCGGTGATTTCCACGGAAATGCTGCTGCCGGCCAGGCCGAGCTGCTGCAGATACGTGGCCCAGTCGCCCTCGCCGACCGGCGCCATGAACTGCACCGGCGACTTGTTCACGCCGATCTGGAACGGATGCCCCAGGCGTTCGCTCCAGCGCTGCGAGCATGCCGCGGCCTGGCGGAACACCCAGTCGCCGATCTGCATGATCAGGCCGGACTCCTCGGCGAGCGGGATGAAGTCGGACGGGCTGACCTCACCAAGTTCCGGATGGTGCCAGCGCAGCAGTGCCTCGGCCTTCACGATGCGCCCGCTGCCGAGTTCCACCACCGGCTGGTAGTACACCTGCAGCTGGCCGGCGGCGAGCGCGCCGCGCAGGTCGCCGGCCAGGCGCAGCCGCGCATGCGCGCGCTCCTGCATCGAACGGGTGAAATAGCTGAACTGGTTGCGCCCGGCGTGCTTGGCGCCGTACATCGCCTGGTCGGCGTTGCGGATCAGTTCCTCGGGCTCGCGCGCGTCGTCGGGAAAGATCGTGATGCCGACGCTGCCGGACAGGTAGGCGACTTCGTTGCCGAGCCTGAACGGTTCGCCCAGCGCGTGCAGGATCTTGTCCGCCACCTTGCCCACGCACTCCATCTGCTCGATGCCGGGCAGGATCACGGTGAATTCGTCACCGCCCAACCTTGCGACGGTGTCCGAGTCGCGCACGCAGCCGGCCAGCCGCTGCGCGGCCTGGCGCAGCAGCATGTCGCCGGCGTCGTGGCCGAGCAGATCGTTGACTTCCTTGAAGCGATCCAGGTCGATGAACAGCAGTGCCAGCTGCCAGCCGGTGCGCTGCGCCTTCTTCACTTCCTGCTCGAGCCGGTCGCGGAACAGACGGCGGTTCGGCAGGGCGGTCAGCATGTCGTAGTTCGCATGCTGCCAGACGCGCTCCTCCGACTGGCGCCGCCGCGAGATGTCGCTCATCGTGCCGGTCATGCGCAGCGGCTTGCCGCCGGCGTCGCGCTCGACGACCCGGGCGCGCAGCAGCACCCATTTCCATTCGCCGTTGCGGCAGCGCAGCCGATGCTCGCTCGAGAGCGCCGCCTTGCGACCCTGCAGACAGGCCTCGAGCGCGGCCATCGCGGCGCTGCGGTCCTGCGGATGCAGCCTGTGCTCCCATTCGACAGTAGAGCTGCCGATCTCGTGCTCGGCGTGGCCGAGTATGTCTTTCCAGCGCGGCGAGTAGTAGACCGTGTCGCTGCGGATGTCCCAGTCCCAGACGCCGTCTCCGCTGCCTTCCACCGCGAGCCTGTAACGCTCGGCGGCCCGGTCGGCGAAGGTCGAAGAAGAGGGGCTGGGGGAACGGGGAAGGTGTTCTGTGCTCATGGATGAAGGCCGTCTGGGCCCCGGTTCTGTGATCGATAGAACGACGGGAATGCAAGAGGTTCCACGAGGGATTTTGATATCCGGCAATGACGCGGAAAGCGAGCGAACCGGCGCCCGGCCGGCATGGTCAAATCGGCCGTGCCAACGGTGCAGGGATGCGCACGCCCGCACGGTTTGCACAACGATTGAAACAGGACGCGAGGAGAACCTGTGGGGATTCTGGGAGGCATGATGAAGCGGCACGAGCCTACGCTCGATTACCGCACAATTGACGGCGGGCATCCTGCTCCCTATCCGGACATGACGGACGAGCAGCTCTATAACTACGAAAGCGCCTTCGACATCCGGCCGCGCACCTTCAGCGAGCCGCCGAGGCCGCGCGCGCCATCGGCGCCGCCTGCGGCGCCCGAGCGCGCCGGCGCCGAGCAAACCCGGCCGGTGCGTCAGAAGGAGCGCTTGCGGCGCAGTGTCATCTTTGACGCGCCGCGCTACGTCGCGCGCCGCGGCGCCGCACCGGCGCAGGCCGCCACGCTGGATTTCAGCAAGCCGGTGCGCACCATCACCACGAAGCAGCCGGTGGACATCATCACCACCCGCGCGCGCCATCCGGTCTACAAGGTGCAGGGCTACATCGGCGACGACGACGTGCTCACCGTGTTCACCATGGACGGCCGCCTGTGCGAAAACGGGCCGGTGTTCCTCGAGAACGTGCCGGAGCCGAGCCGCATCTACCTGAACGTCTATCCGAACGGCGATGCGGCTTCTCGCGAGCGTTTCCGGATCACCCAGCACGACAGCCGGGAAGACGCGGATGCGCAGGCACAGCCCGGCCGGCTGGCCTGCGTGCCGTTGGAGATTGTGCGCTGACTACTTACGGAACAGGTCCTTCACCTCGCGCGGCTGAGAACGCCAGTATTGCGGCGGCGCGTCGACCTGCGCGCCGAGCCGCGCAGCCGCATGCCAGGGCCAGCGCGGATCGTAGAGGATGCCGCGCGCGAGCGCGACCATGTCAGCCTGGCCTGAGGCGATGAT
>DATLGF010000036.1:0-4255 GCA_035540575.1 Noviherbaspirillum sp. | reverse complement strand
GGGTTCTGGCGCAGTTCTCCCACCATCATCGGCAGGCAGCGGCGCAGGCGATGCTGGGGATTCCAGTCCAGCAGCGTGCGCGCCCGCGTGATGTCGAGCTCGTAGTGGTCGTCGGCGAGATCGACCATGAAGGGCTTGATGAAGGGCTCGATGCCGCGGTCGATCGCGTCCGGGATCACCGCTTCCATCTTGTCCTCCAGCCAGGCTCCGGTGCGGGCCACGGACTTCGGGATCTCGCGCGTATGCCAGGGCTCGCCGTGGATCAGGCGGCCGAGCAGGTTCTGCATCGCTTCATAGCTCTCGGTCACCGGCTCGCCGATCAGGATCGCGGTTTCTTCCGGCAACCGGCCGCGACGCTCGACGCAGGCCTTGAATGCGGCCGCCACATCTTCGATATGCACGAAGGCCTGGCCGTGCGAGGCATTTCCGGGAAACACGCGGCTCTGCATCTGGCGCTCGTAGATGCGCTGCATCTGGGTGGCCAGCGACGGGACCTCGCAGTAATCGGTGTAGACGCCGGCAATGCGCAGGATCACCGCCGGAATGTCGCCGCGTTGCGTGCGCACCTCGTGTTCCGCGCGCACCTTGGACTGCGGATACGCCCACTTCGGCTCGATCGGCGAATCCTCGTTGATCGGCGAACCGGGCTCGCTCGGCGCATGGACCAGCATCGTGCTCGCGTACACGAACTGCTCGACCTCGAAGCCCTGCAGCGCACGCAGCAGCCGCGCCGTGCCCTGCACGGTAACGGACTCGTAGAGCGGGTTGTCCTCCCCGGAAAAGTCGTAGAAGGCGGCCAGGTGGATGACCGAGGCGATGCGGCTGCCGTAGCGTTCGCGCAGTTGCGCGCAGGCACGTGCGGTACCCTCGTCGGAGCCGATGTCGGCTTCGATGCAATCGAACGGCGTCTTCGGGCACTTCCGCTCGAAGCCGACGATCGTGTAGTCGTCTCCCAGCGCGGCGATGATCGCGCTGCCCAGACGTCCGGCCGCGCCGGTGATGAGAATCACGGGTTTTTGCGACACCATGCCGCACCTCCTGGTCAGTATTTTTCATACAGGCAGGATGCGTGCCACTTGCGATGCAAATCGTGACGGAAACAAAGGCGGGACACGTAACGCGCAGAATGCCGGGCTCGGTCGCCAACACTGTCCCGGACGCGAGCAGTGATGGATAGGACAATGCCCGGAGTCAATGCACAGGCGATGCAGCCACCACACCTTTTTTCAGCGCGGTTGTAAAAAATTAAGCGCCGCGTGTGCCGACGCGGCAGCGTCGGCTTGCGGCTGTCCGAATGGCGCCCGCTGCCCATGCCGCAGGCGTGGTACAGCGATTGCGTCTTTTTTCACTCCATGTTCCCGGCGCAAGCTTCGCCAGAAAGGAGAGCATCATGATGCATCTGAAAGGTTTTCCACAGTCTACGCGCGCTTGGGCCGTCGGCCTGCTGCTCGGCGCCGCGTCCTTCTGCGCGACGGGCGGAGAGCATGTCGGCGGCACCACGGGCGCCGGCGCCGAAGCGCCGACCGGCGCCGTGCAGCCGAGCACGGTCCAGGTCAGCGAGGGGGACCGCCAGATCATGCGCGAGATTGCCCAGGCGAACCTGACCGAGATCCACGCCAGCCGGCTGGCGCTTGAGCGCGCCCAGGATCAGGAAGTCCGCCAGTTCGCGCAGCGCATGATCGAGGACCACACGCGCCTCCATGAACGTCTTGCAGACCTCGCCCGGGTCAAGAACGTTCAGCTTCCGGACACGCCGGCCCGTGAACAGCAACAGATGATCGAGCGGCTCGGCAAATTGCAGGGTGCGCAGTTCGATCGCGCCTACCGCGAGCAGATTGGCGAACAAGCGCACGAGAAGACGCACGACATGATGAGGCGCTCGATTACGCGGGCGGAGGACCCGCAGCTCATGGCACTCATTACCCAGGCACTTCCGGTGATCGAGAACCACCTTGCCGATGCGGAACAAATGCACGGGCATGCATCGCGAACCGGTGCAACTGGCGGAACCGAACCTGCTGCCGCAACCGGCGGTGCCAACGGCGGAAACACATCCACGCAGGAGCCGGTGTCCGGCACGGCAGGCGACACGGGAACGCCTCGCTGATTCAGGCGGTCAGTCCGGTGCGGCTGTTCAAGGACATCCCCTGCAACCCGTCGTGTGCGTGTTGGAAAATATTGCTCCCTCGAGCACTGCTCCACGAAGATCCGCCCCGCTAAGGTTGGCATTGGTAAAGTTTGCTCCAGCCAGGTTCGCGCCGTTCAGCGCGACCTTGGTGAGGTTTGCCCCGTTGAAATCCGCACGTTGCATTTGCGCATGCTGCATCAGGGACGCAGGCAGGTCGGCGCGAGAAAAGTCGGCATTGCGCAGCGATGCCTGGCGCAGGTCTCCTCCGAGCATGCGCACGTTCTGAAGGTTCGCGCCGTCAAGCCGGGCGCGCTGGAGATTCGCTCCACTCAGGTTGGCTGCGCGTAAATCCGCCTCTACGAGCCGCGCTGCTTCAAGATTGGCCTTGCTGAGATCGGCGCGGGTCAGATTGGCATGGGAAAGGTTGGTGTTCTCCAATCGTGCCCCGACCAGACGTGATCCGGAGAACTGGGAATTCGACAGATCCATCGCCGCAGCGCGCAAGCCGCTCAGATTCATGTCCGCGCACAAGGTACCTGGGTGAAGCCGACAGTCGATCGCATCCAGGCTTTTTCCGGACGCAATGCCTGGGCCGGAAAGTGCCAGCGCGACGCTCCAAACCGACATCAAGTGGAATCGGCTCATTACGTTGTCTCCTGCGCGCGCCGGGGCGACAAAGGTGCTGGCCCCGGCCGGGCCGCGGGAGCACGGTGTACCGCCAACGCTTGGCGCTGAACCAAAACAAATCCCCCTGCATACAACGGACAGGATCCCTCTTCTGGATCGGTGGTGCCGCATGCGGTTCCAGACCGGTCGGCCCTCCCGTTTGACATGGATTGAACATGCGCGTGCCCGCTCGGCCCATGGCCGGCGTCGGCGTTCACCTGCAACGACAGGCAGGCAATGCATTGGCAGTCGGGCAGCTCCCGCACGAACTTCGGCGGGCACCGTCTCATCGAAGCTGCGCAGAGGATGGGCGATCGGAAGCGACGACATAGCCCTCCAGCCATTGCCGAAGGAGAAACCCATGCTCTCTCGCCGCTCTTGTTTTCGACATTTCCCGGTTACGGGCGCACTCCTTGCGGCCCTGAACATCGGTCCTGCCGGCGCGCAGCCCACGACCGGTCCGGAGGACACGCTCATCACGCCGGTCGTCCCGCCGATGGTCATCATTGCACCGAGCGAAATCCGTTCCGATCCGACGTTCGCGCGCGGCTGCTGGGTGCGTCTGTTTCCGGCACAGGACTACAAGGGACAGGACGACTTGACAGTGGCCGGACCGACCGATCTTCCGTCACTTCGCAGCCCGGGTGGCGGGCTGATGTGGGCGCAACGGGCCGAAAGCGTACTTGTAGGGCCGAAAGCAGTCGTCACGCTTTACGAGTCGCCAGGTTTCCGGGGCAAGTACGCGACGCTAGGCCCTGGCGCGCAGCGCGCGCGGCTGCGCGAGGATCTTGCGTTTCCCCAATCAGTCGACGCGCTGCGCATACGTTGCAAATAGGGTTTACGGCTCCCCGGCGCCGCCATACGGCAGGCCGTGGAGCCTGCCTGTGTCAACGGCTTGGTGCCATGTCCTGCTGGCCGCCCTGATGCCCGTATCCGCTGGCTCCGGAGCCTGCGGCACCGGCACCGGTCGCTGCTGCGCCGGTAGCCGTGGGCCCGGCGACCGCAGCAAGTGTCTGCTGCAAAATGCGCGAATGCGGATTCGTCACCCGGCCGCCCACCACATCCTGCACCGCCACCTGACGCCCATAGTAGGCGTAGGTTTCTTCCTGGTCGAAATTGATGTTGGCAATGCTCACCGCGAGATTTCCGGAGATGCCGGCGGCGTCGGTCCAGATCGTTATGTCGCCGCGGCCGGCGTCCGCCTGCGCCTTGCCTGCCCAGGTGCCGACGGTCAGGCCGGCATGCGCGTCGAGCGACCAGTTGTTCCGCTGCAGGAAATTATCGACCGCGCGCTGGTTGTTCAGCACAAAGGCGACGTCGCCCGCCTCCACGCCGGCCTGCAGGCCGATGCTGATCCCTCCGAGGTTGTAGAACAAGGGTTCGCTCCATTGGCCGTTCTGGCGCACCATCAGCACGCCTTCCCCGCCGCGCCCTCCGAGAACAAGCGCCGCCCGCTGTCTC
>DATLGF010000035.1:0-3054 GCA_035540575.1 Noviherbaspirillum sp. | reverse complement strand
GCTCTATGCATGGGCAGCCCTTGCCTGTTATCTGTCCATGATCGTGCTCGGTTCGATTCCCGGCCAGGCGGAATCGCTGTCCGAGGTCGTGCACGACAAGATGCTGCACTTCGTCGCCTACGGGGTGTTGAGCGTGCTTGTCTACGGTGCGGTGCGTGGCAGGTTATGGGTGCGCGGGATCGGCACCATTGCCGTGGTCGGCCTGCTCGGCGCGATCGACGAAGGCATCCAGTCATTCCTGCCCTACCGGCAGGCGAGCTGGGCGGACTGGCAGGTCGACCTGATTGCAGCTTTGCTGACCGTCACCGTGATGACTACCCTACAGGTCGCGCAGCCCCGCCGGGGCCGCGGGCCGCTACTCTGAGAAAGCCTCATGAACACCGATATGAAACAGACCATATTCGTAGCCGGCCACCGCGGACTGGTGGGCTCGGCCATCGTGCGCGCGCTCGAGGCGCGCGGCGACGCCGACATCGTCACCCGCACGCATGCGCAGCTCGACCTGACGGACCAGGCCCAGGTGCGCGCCTTCTTCGCGGAGCAGAAGATCGACCAGGTCTATCTTGCGGCAGCGCGCGTGGGCGGCATCCACGCAAACAACACTTATCCCGCCGACTTCATCCGCGACAACCTGCTGATCCAGACCAACGTCATCGACGCGGCCTGGCAAAGCGGCGTCAAGCGGTTGCTGTTCCTGGGTTCGTCGTGCATCTATCCGCGCATGGCCCCGCAACCGATGCCCGAGGCATGCCTGATGACCGGCGAACTGGAGCCGACCAACGAACCGTACGCCATCGCGAAGATCGCGGGCATCAAGATGTGCGAGAGCTATCGCCGCCAGTACGGGGCGGACTTCCGCAGCGTGATGCCGACCAACCTGTACGGCCCGGGCGACAACTATCACCCGGAGAACAGCCATGTGATCCCCGCCCTGATCCGGCGATTCCACGAGGCAAAGCAAAGCGGCGCGACGAGCGTCGCGATCTGGGGCACCGGCACGCCGCGCCGTGAATTCCTGTTCGTCGACGACATGGCCAGCGCCTGCCTGCACGTGATGAATCTCGATCGCGCCACCTATGATGCGCACACCACCCCTCAGTTATCGCACATCAATGTGGGCACGGGCCAGGACGTGACAATACGAGAGGTTGCGGAACTGGTACGGAAAGTGACCGGATACGAAGGCGACATCGCATTCGATACGAGCCGGCCCGACGGCACGCCGCGCAAGCTGCTGGATACGATGAAGCTCGGGGCGCTGGGCTGGCGCCCGCAGGTACAACTGGAAGAAGGCCTGCGCATGACCTACGCGAGCTTCCAGGCCGAGTACGGTTCGTAGCCTCCTGCCCGCGCCGCGCGCCCCTGTGGCGCGCTGCCTGCCCGGCCGGTCCTTCCCGTGCCCGCTCCGCGTGGCGGCCACCCGGCCGGTTTTTCATCGAGCACACCATGAATTCATCGCTTTCAACCGGCGCGGTCATCACCAACCTGCTGGCCGCGCTGTTCGTCATCCCTATCGTCTGGGGCTTCTTCATCAAGGCACCCAAGCTGGTGATGCTCGGCTTCGTCGCACTGCTGTTCATGTTTTCAGACTCGACATGGGGCCAGCTTCAGATCGAGAACACGATCTATTCGCGCGGTTCGGGGATGTTCTACTTCTCACTGGTCAATCTCGGACTTCTCGCAGCCGGCATGGCCGCCCTCATCAAGCGGCTCGCCAATCCCGGCGGCCCCCAGCTTGCGCCGCCGATGGCGAAGTATTTCCTGACCTTCGGCTTCATCCTGTTCGGCCATATGGTGGTCGGCCTGATGCAGGGGATCGAATTGCCCGTCATCCTGGGCTACAACGGCGTCCTGAACGTCCTGAACATGTTCGTGTTCATGTACCTGGTGATCATGGCGTTCGACAGCGAAGAGAACGGCCAGCAGCTGATGCTCGCCGTCGTGCTCCTGGCCGCGATCCGCTCGATCTACGGCGGCGTGCGCTACGTGCTTTTCGGCGGCGATTCGGCCAACCCGTACCGCAATTTCGAAGGGATGGACGTGCGCATCTATTTCTTCGACATCGGCGACAACTTCGTCGCGGCGCTCGGCGCCTTCTGCGCGGCATGGCTGCTGACCTCGCCCGAGGTGCGCCTGTCGCTCCTGAAACGCGCGTTGCTGTTCGGCTTCCTGCTGCTGCAGATCGCCGCGGTCGCACTGTCGTTCCGCCGTTCTTCGCTGATCGGCCTGGCCCTGATGTTCCTGTTCCTGTTCCTGCGCATACCGGGCCAGCGCAAGCTTTTCTTTGCGATGCTCGCCGCCGGCGTGCTGTTCATCGTCGCCACCATCTTCTATCAGCAGCGCCTGCAGTTCGCCAGCGACGAGGGCCTGATCGCCTCGCTGATCTACGACATCACCTCCGAGCGCGACATCCGCTACGGCCGCTTCTATGAACTGTGGCTGGCCGCACAGAGCATGGAGGACCACTGGCTGTTCGGACGCGGCACCTGGGGCACCTTCCGCGGTGATACACAGGCGCTTGCGTTCCACACCGATTTCGGTTTCGTGCACAGCGGCTTCGGCCACCTGGTCCTCAAGACCGGCCTCGTCGGCCTTGCCGTCTTCTGCGCGCTGCTGGCGAGCTTCACGATGTTCTATTTGCGTCATCGCAATGCGCTGGTCGGCAATGCGCGCCTGATGGCCGATGCCGGCTTCGCCGGTTTCCTGTTCTGGATTCCGACGCTGTTGATCGGTACACCGATCATCGAGATCCGCACGATGCTGCTGTTCGGCCTGACGCTCGCCTTGCCATTCATCGCCGTCGGTGTACAACAACGGCAGGAACAGGCCTACCCCTATCACCCCGCCTATGCTGCTGCGTAACTCGCTCTGGAATCTGTCCGGCTCCGCGATTCCGATGGTGGTGGCGCTGGCCACCATTCCCATCCTGATCGGCGCGCTTGGTGTGGAGGGCTTCGGCATCGTCACGCTGGTCGGCTCGATCATTGGCTACTTCGGCGTGCTCGACATCAACCTGCAGGCCGGCTCGATCAAGTACCTCGCCGAACATCATGC
>DATLGF010000034.1:0-4375 GCA_035540575.1 Noviherbaspirillum sp. | reverse complement strand
GCGTTGGATGTGACGGACCCGGACTCACCCACGCTGTTGTGGGAAATCGACCAGACGACGGAATCCAATCTTGGTTTTAGCTTCGCCAAGCCCGTGATCACGAAGCTCAATGACGGGACCTGGGTCGTCTTGTTCACCTCGGGTTACAACAACATCAGCCCGGGCGATGGTAAAGGCTATCTGTACGTGCGCAATGCGGTGACCGGCGCGCATATCCGACGCATCGCCACGAACGTCGGATCCACCGACAATCCATCCGGTCTCGGCAAGATCGCGAGCTGGGCCGACAAGCCCGAGAAGAACAACCTGACCACCTTCACCTATGGCGGCGACCTGCAGGGCAATCTGTGGCGCTTCGACATCAATGCCGGCACGGCGACGCGCATGGCGATCCTGCGCGACGCCGCCGGGGCCGTGCAGCCGATCACCGCACGCCCCGAACTTGGTGCTGTCTCCGGCAGGCGCATCATTTTTGTCGGCACCGGCAAGTATCTCGAGCTTTCCGATCTCGAGGATGCCCAGACGCAGACCTTGTACGCGATACGCGACGATCTTTCTGCCGGCACACTGGACAATCCGCGCACGGCGCTCGTCGAGCAGACTCTGACGACGACAGGCGCAACAAGGAAGGTGTCGTCCAACGCCATCGATCTCAGGCGCGATCGGGGCTGGTATATCGATTTTCCCGATTCCGGCGAGCGGGTAAACGTGGACATCCGGCTCGATTCCGGCACGCTGATCGTGCCGACCACCGTGCCTTCGGCGACGGTCTGCGAGCCGGGGGGCTACGGCTGGCTGAACTACTTCAACTATCTGACCGGCAGCGTGGTGCCGGGTGCGGAAGACGGGCTGTCCGGGCAGCGCTACAACGCGCCCATCGTCGGCGTCAACACCTATCGATTGCCGAATGGCAAGCGCATCGTGACCGCGGTGACGGCGAACAATCCGACGCCGGAGAAACCCCCGAAGGGCACGGGCGGCGATCTTCCCGATGCGGGTTTTCGCGGCAAGCGCGTGATCTATCGCGAAATCAGCCCGTAGGGTGCGCCCGCTTGTCGTGCCGCAGCCCGGTACGACAAGCCGCGAACCTTCTCGTTTGGCACAGACCCAAGGGAGCATGAACCTTTCCTGTTGATGCGCCATGGCAGATACCAGAGCAGAACGGGACTCCCTAGGCATGGTGGAGGTGCCCGCGGACCGATTGTGGGGCGCCCAGACCCAGCGCTCGCTCGAGCATTTCCGAATCTCAACGGAACGCATGCCGGCAGAATTGGTGAGCGCGCTGGCCATGGTCAAGCGGGCTTGCGCGGTGGTCAATCGCAATCTCGGACGACTCGAGACGAAGACAGCCAATGCGATCACCGCGGCAGCCCAGGAAGTCCTCACCGGCAAGTGGCCGGATGAATTTCCCCTTGCGGTATGGCAGACCGGTTCCGGCACACAGAGCAACATGAACATGAACGAGGTGCTGGCCAATCGTGCCTCGGAACTCCTCGGCGGGGCGCGCGGATCTGATCGGCTCGTGCATCCGAACGATCATGTGAACATGGGGCAGTCGTCCAACGACGTGTTCCCGACCGGGATGCACGTGGCGGCCGCGCGTGCGGTTGCGAACGATCTGCTGCCGGCGCTGGATGCGTTGCGCGCGACCTTGCAGGCCCGCGCCGAGGCCTTCGCCGACATCGTCAAGATTGGCCGCACCCATCTGCAGGATGCCACCCCCCTTACGCTGGGGCAGGAGTTCTCGGGTTATGTGGCCCAGCTCGACCAGGCGCGCCGCGGCATCGAGGCCAGTCTTTCCGGCCTGTATGAACTGGCTGTCGGCGGCACGGCGGTGGGGACCGGCCTGAACACCCATCCTGAATTCGGAGAGCGGGTTTCCGCCCAGCTTGCCGAAGATACCGGCCTTCCATTCGTTTCGGCGCCGAACAAGTTCGCCGCGCTGGCCGGACATGACGCACTCGTGTTCGCGCATGGGGCGTTGAAGACGCTGGCTGCGGCTCTGACGAAGATTGCCAACGATGTGCGCTGGCTCGCGTCCGGTCCCCGTTCCGGGCTGGGCGAGATCAGGATCCCTGAAAACGAGCCCGGCAGCTCGATCATGCCCGGCAAGGTGAATCCGACGCAGGCGGAAGCGCTGACCATGCTCTGCGCGCAGGTGTTCGGCAACGATGTGGCCGTGACCTTCGGCGGCGCGAGCGGCAATTTCGAGCTCAACGTCTACAAGCCGCTCATCGCCCACAACTTCCTGCAGAGCGTGCGTCTGCTCGCGGACGGCATGCGCAGCTTCGACGCCCATTGCGCCCGCGGCATCGAGGCGGACCGCGTCCGGATCGCCGAACTGATGGAGCGCTCGCTGATGCTGGTGACCGCATTGGCGCCGCACATCGGCTACGACCGCGCCGCGCAGATCGCCAAGCTCGCGCATCGCGACGGCTGCACGCTCAAGCAGGCGGCGCTGGCCCTCGGCTATGTCTCCGAAGCCGATTTCGATCGCTGGGTGAGGCCGGAGGCGATGGTCAGCCCGGGCTGAACGGTCGCCTTCGGCGCACGCCGGCGGCCATGCTGTTGTCGCATTCGCTGCGTCCTGCTTCGAGATGGCTTGGAGTGTTTCCAAACCTCAACTATCATCAGAGCAAACGACAACATGCGGAGACACCATGAAGGTACGCATCCTCCAGGCCTGCGCCGTTGCCACATGCGTCATCGTTGTGAGCGCCGCCCTTGCGGGGATTGCGCAATGGTCGGGTTGGCAGCCCGGGGTCTTCACCCTGGTGTTCGCCGGCTGCATCGCCGGCATCGCGGTGTCCTTGCTGCTCCTGCGGAAGAACGCGTCCGAAGCGGCGCCGCTGATCGAGAAGATCGGCGCCGAGATCGACCACCTGATGATCGGCGCCGCTGAAACCTCGCACTTCGTCGATTCGATCCGCAAGCGCGTCGACCACGATCTGGAGACCACCCGCGAAATCGCCGCGCGTGCCACCCATACCGCGCGTGCCACCGAACAAATGGCGCACAACGCCGAGCGCGCCTCCCTCGTCGCAGCCGATGTGCGCGATGAAAGCGTGGCCGGTCGCGGCGAAGTCGACCGCGGCCTGGACCAGATCAGCAATGCGCGCCAGGACGCGCAGGCGGCCTCCGAGATGATGGGCAAGCTGCAGGAGAAGTCGCGCCGCATTCATGTGATCACCGAGGTGATCAACGAGATCGCCGCGCGCACCAATCTGCTGGCGCTCAATGCGGCGATCGAGGCCGCGCGCGCCGGCGAGCACGGGCGGGGATTTGCGGTGGTGGCCGGCGAGGTGAGGCAGCTGGCGCAGCGGACCAAGGCGGCCACCGATGACATCGGCGCGATGGTCAGGGAGATCACCGAGGAAGCCGAACGCGCGACCTCGGGCATGGCGGCGCTCACTGCCAAGGTGATGGAAGCGGCCCAGAACGTGGAAAAGGTCCACGGTTTCCTGTCCAATATCGAGTGTTCGGCCGGGGCTTCACAGGAAGAGATCGCCCAGATCGCTGCGGCCTCCCGTGAACATGTGGCGACGACGCAGTTGATCGCGGACGCGATCGGCCGCATTCAAGACGGCATGCTGGCGACGGAAGCCGACCTGCCCGTCGTATCGAAGTCGGCCATGCAGCTCAGCGAGCGTGCCGAAAGCCTGTTCGTTGCCGCCACCGACTGCAATGCCGGCACCTCGCACGACGAGATTCGCGCGCTGGCGCAGCAGGTGGCCGCCCAGGTCGGACGGCTGTTCGAGCAGGCGATCGCTTCCGGGAAGATCGGCGAGGCGGCATTGTTCGACCGCACCTACACGCCTATTCCGAACACGAACCCGCCAAAGCACCGTACTGCCTTCGACGCATTCACCGACCAGGTGCTGCCGGCGATCCAGGAGCCGATCCTCGAGCGGATGCCGCATCTTGCGTATGCGGGAGCGGTCGACAACAACGGCTACTTCCCGACACACAACCGCAAGTATTGCCAGCCGCTGACCGGAAACTACGAGACCGATCTCGTGAACAATCGCACCAAGCGCATCTTCAACGACCGCACCGGCGCACGCTGCGGCGCCAATACCAAACCCTTCCTGCTCCAGACCTACAAGCGCGACACCGGAGAGGTGATGCACGATCTCTCGGCGCCGATCTATGTAAACGGCAGACATTGGGGCGGCTTCCGGATCGGCTATCGTTCCGGTTCGGCGCCTCGCCCGGCGCCTCCGCAGTCCGCGCCGCGGGCAGCCACGCCCCCGAGCTTGCCTGCCAAGCAGGGCAAGGCCAGATCCTAGCCCGGGTCAGCCACTTCGGCGGGGGTTGAGATCCTTGTGTCGCCGCCGCGCGGCACCGGCGGGCAAGTCGCGCATATGCGCTGAGG
>DATLGF010000033.1:0-3351 GCA_035540575.1 Noviherbaspirillum sp. | reverse complement strand
GCCGGTCAGCTTGCCGCCGGTGTTCGCGATCGGCGGTACATCCGGCAGCGCTGCGCTGGCATTGGCGCTGGTGACGCCGATGGCACGCAGCCGGCCCGACTTGATGTGCGGGAGCGCGGACGGCAGGTTGTCGAACATCACGTCGGCCTGGCCGCCGATCAGATCGGTCACCGCCGGCGCGGAGCCGCGATACGGAATGTGGACCATGAAGGTTCCGGTCATGGTCTTGAACAACTCGCCGGCGAGATGGATTGACGTCCCGTTGCCGCTCGAAGCCATGTTGACCTTGCCCGGATTCTTTTGCAGATAGCTGATGAAGCTCGGGACGTCGGTGATGTTGTTCTTTTCTGCCAGCGCGGTGTTTACGACCAGTACGTTGGGCACCGACGCAACCAGAGTCACGGGCGCGAAGTCCTTGATCGGATCGAACGGAAGCTTGGAATAAAGGGACTGGTTGATGCCGTGCGTGCCGACGGTTCCCATCAGCAGCGTGTAGCCGTCGGGCGCGGATTTCGCGACAGCCTCGGAGCCGATGTTGCCGCCGGCGCCGGCACGGTTCTCGACTACGACGGGTTGTCCGAGCGCCTTGTTCAGTTCGGCACCAACTGCGCGTGCCAGGATGTCCGTGGTGCCGCCCGGCGGGAATGGAACGATGAGCCGGATCGGCTTGTTCGGAAAATCCTGCGCTTGTGCCATTGCGACGCCGGTGGCGCCAAATGCCGCGGTCGCCGCGGCGAGCATCATCAACCAGCGGTTGAGCTTCATGTCTCCTCCTTGGGGTTAAGTTGCCGCACGCAAGGATGCGGCTGGGAACTTGAGCGGGCCGGTGTTCCCCGGCATCTTTTCGTTTGCGCCGGTATCAGACCGATGGAACGGCGCGAGGCTCAAGAATACCTCGATAGTAGCCCAGTCTGCTTGGTCTTTAGCAAACCGGTATGTCCATGCCGCGCGCATTGCACGCGCGGCGGATGCGGCTCAGGGTGCGGGGATGAGCGGGCGGCCGTTCGCCCGGCGGTTGCGGATGTCGCGTACAGCCTGCTCGATTCCGCCGATACGGCGTTCGATTGCAGGATGCAGCGCGCTGTACGCGTTCTGCGCCGATACCGGGTGCTGCGCGGTGAAGCGCCGCCAGAACGGGGCTGCACGCTCGATGTTGTAGCCGGCCCGGGCGAGCAGGTAGATCGCCAGCCGATCGGCGGCCGAGTCGAAGTCGGGTGAAACCGGACGCAGTCCTGCCATTCCCGTCATCGTGCTCATGTCCGGCTGCAGGCGCGCGAGATTGTCGATGATGCCCCCGACAGCCGCCTGCTGGTTCATGCGGGCGGCATGGCCGAGCACATTGTGCGCCATCTCGCGCGCGAGCACATAGGCTACCTCGTCGTCATTGCGCAGGGTGTTGAGCATGCCGCGCGTGAGCAGTACCCGGAAGCCGTCGCCATAGGCGTTGACGAGGTCGGTGTTGCCGACTTCGATGTTGAATGCGCAGGCAGGCGTGAGCGGAACGTCGAGTGCAAGCTGGTCCTGTGCGCGCAGCACTGTCAGCTTCAGCACCTTCTTCTCCGCCACCAGCGGCGCCAGCAACGTGGCCGCCTGGCTTTCCGCCTGCTCTCCTTCGGGGAAGGCTTTGCCCTCGACGGCCAGGAGCACATCGCCGACCTGTATGCCGGCGCGCGCGGCGCCGCTGTTCGGAATCACGCCGGTCACGCGCAGGCGTTCATCCAGACCGAGCAGATGGTGCGCGGCACTCGACAGCTCAGCCGAATAGGAGAAGCGGTTCTTCGCGCGGAATCCGAGCAGTGCGCGCGCATGGCTGCGGCACAGTTCGGAATTGTTGATGAGCAGCGGGGCCGCCACTCGGTAGAGCCTGTCCTGCTGGCTGACCAGGTCTTGCAGACGCTGGATGTCGGCGGGACTGGCGGGCGGTTGTGCGGGTTGCTGGGCTTGAGGCGGGATGGCCGCGGGCGCGGGCGCGGGCGCGGTAGCGGCGCCCGGCTCGATCTGAGGGGGGAGGGCGCAGGCGCCGAGCAGGACCGCCGCCGCCAGTGGCAGCATGCGCGCCGCCCGTTTCATTGTCCGTCCGTACCCAATCCCCGTCATTCGTCTTCCTTCAATGTTTTCCCGTGCTGCCGAAGCCGCCGGCACCGCGCTCGCTGCCCGTGAATTCCTCCACGACGTTGAAGCCGACCTGCAGCACCGGCACGATCACCAGCTGCGCGAGTCGCTCCATCGGATTCAGCGTGAACTCGGTGGTGCCGCGGTTCCAGGTGGAGACCATCAATTGCCCCTGGTAATCGGAGTCGATCAGGCCAACAAGGTTCCCCAGGACAATACCGTGCTTGTGCCCCAGGCCGCTGCGCGGCAGGATCATCGCGGCGTAGCCGGGGTCGGCGATGTGGATCGCCAGCCCGGTCGGAATCAGCCGGGTGTCGCCCGGTTTGAGCACGATCGCTTCGTCGATGCATGCCCGCAGGTCCAGGCCGGCGCTGCCGGTTGTCGCATACGCGGGCAGCAATTCCTTCATGCGGGCGTCGAGGATTTTCAGATCGATGGTCTTCATGGCTTGCTTCTGGGTGGATGTCGTGGGGCGGCCGCCGCCTTCCCCGCGCCGCTGTGCGTCGGACGCGGCGGCGCAGGCGCTCAGATGCGCGCGGCGATTTCGGCTATCAGGCGGCGCGCGAGGTCCTGCTTGCGCCCGCGCGGGAGTGGCGTGCTGCCGCTTTCGTCGAACAGCACGAGCTCGTTTTCGTCCTTGCCGAAGGTCTGGTGGCCGATATTGCCGACAAGGAGAGGAATGCCCTTTTTGCGGCGCTTTTCCTCGCCGTATTGCAACAGGTTCTCCGATTCGGCGGCAAAGCCGACGCAGTAAGGACGCTTAGGACTTGCCGCGACCGCTGCCAGGATGTCGGGGTTCTGTTCGAAGATCAGCTGCGGCAGGTCGGTCGCATCTTTTTTCTTCAGTTTCTGTTCGCTGGTATTGGCGACGCGCCAGTCGGCCACGGCCGCCACCGCGATGAACACATCGTTGCCGTCGACTTTCGACATTACGACGTCATGCATCTGCTGCGCGGTTTGCACGTTGATGCGGTGCACGCCGAATGGCGTCGCCAGCGAGGTCGGGCCGGAAACCAGCGTGACCTCAGCCCCGGCTTCGCGCGCGGCACGCGCGAGCGCATAGCCCATCTTGCCGGACGAAAGATTGGTGATGCCGCGTACCGGATCGATGGGCTCGAAGGTCGGGCCCGCGGTCAGCAGCACCCGCTTGCCCGCGAGGCGCTTGGCCTGGAACGCCGCGATGGTTTCTTCCAGCAGGAATTCGGGTTCGAGCATGCGTCCCATCCCGGTTTCGCCGCA
>DATLGF010000032.1:0-2750 GCA_035540575.1 Noviherbaspirillum sp. | reverse complement strand
GCGCGAGATGGCGTGTGCTTTCGCGCGTGATCGTGGCGAACAGGCGGTCGCCGCCGCGCAGGGCGATCTCGATTTCGTCGTTCACTGCGCCCGGCCGGATCGCGGCGACGCGGCCGTGCAACTGGTTGCGGGCACTGGTCTTCATGTTCAGTCTGCGCAACACCTGATAGGTGCCGGCGAAGTCGTCGATGTGCGCGCCAAGCGCATCGAGGAAGCGCCGGTGCTCGTCCTCGATCTGACGGAAGGCGGCCACCAGCCGTTCGCCGCGCGCGGTCAGCCGGGTGCCGCCGCCGCCGCGCCCGCCGGTGCTGCGCTCGACCAGCGCTTCACCGGCCAGGTTGTTCATCGCGTCAACGGCGTCCCAGGCCGCCTTGTAGCTGATCCCGAGGTTCTTCGCCGCGCCGCTGATCGAGCCGAGCGAGCCGATGCGCGCGAGCAGTTCGATGCGGCCGTGTCCGGCCAGCGGGTCGCCGTTTTCGGCGATCCAGAGGCGTCCGTCGAGTTTCATCGGTGGTGGAAAGCGTTATATAAGGTGGAATATAACGCAATCGGCGGCGGGGAGGTATGGGTCGGAAGAGCTATTCTGCGGACGGTCGGGCGTGTTGAGACCGCCGGCAGCAGGAGGGGGCCGTTTCCCGCTGAAGGGATGACGAGTTCGGTTGGAATTTCAGTCGATCAACTGAAGTAACATGCAGTGTTGTTTCCCGGTTCGAGCGCCGGTTGTGCTGCTGCGATCGAACTGGGCTCCCGCCTGCGCGGGAGCGACATAGCTTGATTGTTCGCTCAATTGGAATCGAGCTGCGAGACATCTAAGGCGGTACGACGTGTTGCCATCGCCGCCAACAATACCTCCGAAACAGCGACGCGCCGCCTACATCAGGATGATGTCGTACTGTTCCTGGTGATACAGGCTTTCGACCTGCAGCGAGATCGGCTTGCCGATGAAGTCGCCGAGCATGGCGAGATGCTGCGATTCCTCTTCGAGGAACATGTCGATCACCACCTGCGAGGCGAGGATGCGGAACTCGCGTGGATTGAACTGCTTGGCCTCGCGCAGCAGTTCGCGCAGGATTTCGTAGCAGACCGTGCGCGCGGTCTTGACCTGGCCCTTGCCGCCGCAGGCAGGGCACACTTCGCACAGCACATGCGCGAGCGATTCACGGGTGCGCTTGCGCGTCATCTCGACCAGTCCCAGGGCGGAGAACGGCGAGACCGACACCTTGGTCCTGTCCTTCGCGAGCGCCTTGTTCAGCTCGACCAGCACCGCGTTGCGGTGCTCGGGGTTCTCCATGTCGATGAAGTCGAGGATGATGATGCCGCCGAGGTTGCGCAGGCGCAGCTGGCGCGCGATCGCATGGGCGGCCTCGAGATTGGTCTTGAAGATCGTGTCGTCGAAGTTGCGGCCGCTGACATAGCTGCCGGTGTTGACGTCGATCGTGGTCATCGCCTCGGTCTGGTCGATGATCAGGTAGCCACCGGATTTCAGATCCACGCGCCGCCCGAGCGCGCGCTGGATTTCCTCCTCCACGCCATACAGGTCGAACAGCGGACGCTCGCCGGTGTAATGCACCAGCTTGGCAAGCACCGACGGGGTGTAGGTGGCGCCGAATTGCTGCAGCTTCTGGTAGTTCTCGCGCGAGTCAACCTGAATGGTCGAGGTGTCGTCGTTGACGAAGTCGCGCAGCACGCGCTGCGCGAGGGAGAGATCCTGGTAGAGCAGGTTGGGCGCAGGCGTGCTGCGTGCCTCCTGCTGGATCGTCGCCCAGGTCTTGCGCAGGTAGTCGATGTCCATCTGCAGATCGGCCTCGGAGGCGTCCTCGGCCATCGTGCGGATGATCACGCCGCCTTTCTCGTCGGGCGGCAGCAGCTTCTTCACCCGGCTCTTCAACTGTTCGCGGTCGACGTCCTTCTCGATGCGCTGCGAGATGCCGATGTGCGGATCGTGAGGGAGGTAGACCAGCATGCGCCCGGCGATCGAGATCTGGGTGGACAGCCGCGCGCCCTTGGTGCCGATGGGGTCCTTGATCACCTGCACCATCAGCGACTGCCCGTCGAACAGCAGTTTCTCGATCGGCAGCAGCGGCGCGTTCGGATTGTCGTTGGTGCGCGCCTCGCGGATGTCGGCCACGTGCAGGAAGGCCGCGCGCTCGAGCCCGATGTCGATGAACGCCGATTGCATGCCGGGCAGCACGCGCACGACCTTGCCGAGATAGATGTTGCCGGTCATGCCGCGCGAGAGCGTGCGCTCCACATGCAGCTCCTGTACCGCGCCTTGCAGCACCAATGCCACGCGCGTCTCCTGCGGCGTGATATTGATGAGGATGTCTTCGCTCATAGGATTGCTATGCCCGCCTGATGTAATAGTTGTGCGGTTTCGTGCAGCGGCAGGCCGACGATGCCGGAGTGGCTGCCCGTGATGCGTTCGACGAAGATCGCCGCCTTGCCCTGAATGCCATAGCCGCCGGCCTTGTCGTAGGGCTCGGTGGTCATGCAGTAGGCGCGCATCATCGCTTCGGTCAGCGGCGCAAAGCGCACCTCGGAAACCTGCAGCAGCTGGAAATGGTCGTCGTCGCGGCGCACGGCCACCGCGGTGAGCACCCGGTGCGTGCGTCCCGACATCAGGCGCAGCATCTCCATCGCCTCCTTTTCATTGGCCGGCTTGCCGAGGATGCGGCCGTCGACCTCGACGGTGGTGTCGGCGGTGAGGACCGGGCGGTGCGGCAGGCGGCGCAGCGCGATCACCCGCATCG
>DATLGF010000031.1:0-7177 GCA_035540575.1 Noviherbaspirillum sp. | reverse complement strand
GGCCACGACAGTCGCACCGTCTTCCTTCAGGATTTCGACGAGCACGCCGCCATCCGGGGCCGGCAGTTCCAGCACCACCTTGTCGGTTTCGATATCGATCAGGTTCTCATCACGGCCGACGGCTTCGCCGACCTTCTTGTGCCACGACAGCAGGGTCGCTTCCGCGACCGATTCCGACAACTGCGGTACTTTCACTTCAATGATTGCCATTTAACTCTCCGTTTCGGTTTGTTCAAACGGCGCACCAGCTTCTAGTGCGCCGTCGGGTCTTTACTTGGTCAGGACGAAGCCCTTGAGCTTCGAGAATGCGGTTTCGATCAGGGCCTTCTGCTGCGCATAGTGCTTGTCGTAGTAACCCACGGCAGGCGATGCCGAGGCCGGACGTCCGGCGTAGGCCAGCTTCTGGCCATCTTCGAGGTTCTCGAAGATGTTGTGCTGGATCTGGAACCACGGCCCCTGGTTCTGCGGCTCATCCTGGGTCCACACCAGCTCGGTGAAGTTCGGGAACTTCTTGAGCTCGGCCGCGAAGGCCTTGTGCGGGAACGGATACAGCTGCTCGATCCGGATGATGGCGACATCGGAGGCGCCGCGTTCCTTGCGCGCGTTGATGAGGTCGTAATAGACCTTGCCCGAACACGCGAGCACGCGCTTGACCTTCTTCGGATCGATCTTGTCATCGACCTCGCCGATCACGGTCTGGAAAGTGCCCTTGGCCAGCTCGGACAGCGGCGAACCGGCGTCCTTGTTACGCAGCAACGACTTCGGCGTCATGATGACCAGCGGCTTGCGGAACAGGCGGATCATCTGCCGGCGCAGCAGGTGGAAGATCTGTGCGGCCGTGGTTGGCTGCACCACCTGCATGTTGTTGTCGGCACACAGTTGCAGGAAGCGCTCGATGCGCGCGGAGGAATGCTCCGGGCCCTGCCCTTCGTAGCCGTGCGGCAGCATCATCACGAGACCCGAGGCGCGGCCCCACTTCACTTCGCCGGAGCTGATGAACTGGTCGATCACGACCTGGGCGCCGTTGGCGAAGTCGCCGAACTGGGCTTCCCAGATCGTCAGCGCATTCGGCTCGGCGGTCGAGTAGCCGTACTCGAAACCGAGCACCGCCTCTTCGGACAGTACCGAGTCGATCACCGTAAACGGCGCCTGGTTTTCCGATACGTTCTGCAGCGGCACATAGGTGCCCTGGTCCCAGCGCTCGCGCTTCTGGTCATGCAGCACCGCGTGGCGATGCGTGAAGGTGCCGCGGCCGGCATCCTGGCCGGTCAGGCGCACGGCGTAGCCGGAAGCCACCAGCGAGGCGTAGGCCAGGTGTTCACCCATGCCCCAGTCGAGGTTCATCTCGCCGCGGCCCATCGCGGCGCGGTCGGCCAATACCTTTTCGACCAGCGGATGCACCTTGAAGTCGTCCGGCACCGTGGTGATGCGGGTGGCGAGGCGCTTCAGTTCAGCCAGCGGCACGGCGGTATCAGCGGCATCGGTCCACTTGCGGTTCAGGAACGGCATCCAGTCGACCGCGTACTTGCTCTTGAAGTTGGAGATGACCGGATCGACGGTGTGGCGGCCGGCGTCCATCGCCTCGCGATAGGCCTTGACCATTCCGTCGCCGGCATCGGCCGGGATCGTGCTCTGGGTGATCAGCTTGTCGGCGTAGAGCTTGCGCGTGCCTGGATGCTGGGCGATTTTCTTGTACATCAGCGGCTGGGTCAGCGCCGGCGTGTCCTGCTCGTTGTGACCGAGCTTGCGGAAGCAGACGATGTCCACCACGACGTCCTTCTTGAATTCCATGCGGAAGTCGAGCGCGATCTGAGTGGCGAACACGACCGCTTCCGGGTCGTCGCCGTTTACGTGCAGCACCGGCGCCTCGATCATCTTCACGACGTCCGAGCAGTAGATTGTGGACCGGGTGTCGCGCGGGTCGGAGGTGGTGAAGCCGATCTGGTTGTTGATGACGATGTGCACCGTGCCGCCGGTGCCATAGCCGCGGGTCTGGGCCAGGTTCAGGGTTTCCATCACCACGCCCTGACCGGCGAAGGCGGCGTCACCGTGCACCAGGATCGGCAGCACTTGCGAGCCGTCCTTGTCGCCGCGGCGATCCATGCGCGCCTTGACCGAGCCTTCGACCACCGGATTGACGATTTCCAGATGCGAGGGGTTGAAGGCCAGCGACAGGTGGACCGGCCCGCCGGCGGTGGAAATGTCGGACGAGAAGCCCTGGTGGTACTTGACGTCGCCGGCCGGCAGGTCGTCGGCGTGGCGGCCTTCGAATTCGGCGAACAGGTCCTTGGGCATCTTGCCAAGGGTATTGACCAGCACGTTCAGGCGGCCGCGGTGGGCCATGCCGATCACGATTTCCTGGACGCCCTTGCTGCCGGCACGCTGGATCGCCTCGTCCAGCGACGCGATGAAACTTTCGCCGCCTTCCAGCGAGAAGCGCTTCTGGCCGACGTACTTGGTGTGCAGGTAGCGCTCGAGACCTTCGGCCGCGGTCAGGCGGTCAAGAATGTGTTTCTTCTTCTCGGGCGAGAAATTCGGGGTCGAACGGACCGACTCCAGGCGCTCCTGCAGCCAGCGCTTCT
Source organism: Noviherbaspirillum sp. (assembly GCA_035540575.1). Taxonomy (GTDB): domain Bacteria; phylum Pseudomonadota; class Gammaproteobacteria; order Burkholderiales; family Burkholderiaceae_D; genus Noviherbaspirillum. The sequence continues at coordinate 4,595 of DATLGF010000031.1, read as the reverse complement.
GGCCGGGGTCGCTGATGTACTGGAATTCGGCGCCGATCGAACGGCAGTAGGTGTCGCGCAGTGCTTGCAGCAGATCGCGCAGGGTCGCGGTTTCGGGGCCGAAGTACGTGTTGCTTATGTTGAACACGATGTCCATGTCGGCGTCCGAGAAACCGTAGAAGCTCGGTTCCAGCTCGGGGATCGCCGGGCGCTCCTGGCGCTGCAGCGGATCGAGGTTGGCCCAGCGGTTGCCAAGGAAGCGGTAGGCGGCGATCAGCTGGGTGACGGCGACGCGCTTGCGTCCCATCTCGATGTCGGCCGACGCGGTGACGGTGCGAATCGGGCCCTGCTTGGCGCGCTCGGCGAACGAGGCGATGACCGGGGCGTGTGCGATGTCGGGTTTATTGGAGCCGTCGACGGCCGGCACGTTCTGCATCGCGTCGAAATACGCGCGCCACTTGTCGGGGACGGAACCGGGATTGTTCAGATACGCCTCGTACAGTTCTTCGACGTACGGTGCGTTTCCTCCAAACAAATAGGAATTGGAGAAGTACTGCTGCATCATCTTTGCTCACCTTTCTTCGCGCTTCGCGAGATTAGCGGGTTGACTAAACCTTCCGCGACACGGCCTGACCGGTTAGCGGATCGCACATATCAAGTTGTGGGGGAAGGACCGAGGACCTGAGAGTGTTACCAAGCAAGAGAATAGCATACTTGCAGTATGCTCCGGCGGCCGCGACGGCCCGAAAACTGAAGGGAACGACAGCCTCTTGCGGATTTAGTAAGATGTTGCGCATAGCCGACAAAAACACCCGTGCGGCGCGCCATCGCAGCTCCCTCTCCCCACCGGTCCGGGCAGCCGTCAGCGTGGCGTCAGTAAGCGCAACTATGCTGACGCAGGAGGCATCATGGATCGATCCAGCATTACCGGCCAGCGCCTGGTCGCCGTGTTCCTGCTCGGCTGCGTGCTGCTCAACTACCCCATCCTGTTCCTGTTCAACAAGGCGGAAGGCCTGCTCGGCATCCCGTCGCTCTACCTTTACCTGTTTGGCGCCTGGGCCTTCCTGATCGCCCTGATGGCCTGGCTGATCGAGCGCAACGGAGACTGACGCGATGCTGCAGGGCTGGGTGATCGTACTGGTCTCGTTTTCCTACCTGGGACTGCTGTTCGCGATCGCCCACTACGGCGACCGGCGCGCCGATGCCGGCCGCTCGGTCATCGACAACCCGACCATCTACGCGTTATCCCTGGCCGTCTACTGCACGACCTGGACCTTCTACGGCAGCGTCGGCCGCGCCGCCGCCACCGGCATCGGATTCCTGCCGATCTACCTGGGCCCGACCCTGATGGTCGCGCTCTGGTGGTTCGTGATGCGCAAGATCATCCGCATCAGCAAGACCAACCGGATCACCTCGATCGCCGACTTCGTCGCCTCGCGCTACGGCAAGAGCCAGCTCCTGGGCGGCCTGGTGACGATCATCGCGGTGATCGGGATCATTCCCTACATCTCGCTGCAGTTGAAGGCCGTCTCGGGCAGCTTCTCTATCCTGCTTCACTACCCGGACATCGTGATGCCCGACGCGACCGGTGCGCAGCCGCTGTTCCAGGACACCGCACTGTATATCGCGATCATCCTCGCGGCCTTCACGATCCTGTTCGGCACCCGACACCTGGATGCGACCGAGCGCCACGAAGGGATGGTGGCGGCAATCGCCTTCGAATCGCTGGTCAAGCTGGTCGCCTTCTTCGCGGTCGGCCTGTTCGTCACCTTCGGCATCTACAACGGCTTCGGCGACATCTTCAGCCGCGCGCGCGAGATCCCGGAACTGCTGACCCTGATGACGGTGTCGGAAAACGGCATCGGCTACGGCAGCTGGTGGACGCTGACCCTGCTGTCGATGCTCTCCATCATGTTCCTGCCGCGCCAGTTCCAGATCACCGTGGTGGAGAACGTCAACGAGGAACACCTCGCGCGGGCGATCTGGATGCTCCCGCTCTACCTGTTCCTGATCAACATCTTCGTGCTGCCGATCGCACTGGGCGGCCTGATGCATTTCGGCTCGGGCACCGTGGATGCCGACACCTTCGTGCTCACCCTGCCGATGGCCGAGCAGCGCCAGGCGCTCGCCCTTCTGGTCTATATCGGCGGATTGTCTGCCGCGACCGGCATGGTGATCGTCGAGACGATTGCGCTGTCGACGATGATCTGCAACGATCTTGTGATGCCGGTCCTGCTGCGCCAGAAATGGCTGCGCCTGACCGAAAGCGCGGATCTTTCGGGCCTGCTGCTGTCGATCCGCCGCTGGGCAATCGCGGCGATCCTGATGCTCGGCTACCTGTACTTCCGGCTTGCGGGCGAAGCGTACGCGCTGGTCGCGATCGGACTGATCTCGTTCGCGGCCGTGGCCCAGTTCGCGCCCGCGATCTTCGGCGGTATCTACTGGAAGCAGGGCACCCGCAACGGTGCCATCGCCGGGCTCGCCGCGGGCTTCGTGGTCTGGATCTACACGCTGCTGCTGCCCTCGTTCGCGAAGTCGGGCTGGCTGCCCGGGCACTTCCTCACCGACGGCCTGTTCGGCATCGCATCGCTGCGCCCGCTCAGCCTGTTCGGCCTGACCGGACTCGACGAGCTGTCGCACAGCCTCTTTTGGAGCCTCCTGGCCAATATCGGCTGTTATGTCGGCGTGTCGCTCGCAGGCCGGCCGAGCGCCGCCGAGACCGGTCAGGCCACGCTGTTCGTCGACGTGTTCAAGCGCACGCGCGGCGCCGAGGGTTCGCGCGTCTGGCGTGGCAGCGCGCGGGTGGACGAGCTGCTGCCGCTGATCGGCCGATTCATCGGCCCGGAGCGGGCGCGCGACGCCTTCCTCGCCTATGCCCGCTCGCGCGGGCTCTCGTCCATCGCCGACCTGCGCGCGGACGCGGAGCTGGTGCATTACGCTGAAACGCTGCTGGCCGGGGCGATCGGCGCCGCCTCGGCGCGGGTCATGGTGGCCTCGGTCGCGCAGGAGGAGCCGCTCGGCCTCGACGAAGTGATGAACATCCTCGACGAAGCTTCGCAGGTGCGGGCCTATTCCGTGCAACTGGAGGAAAAATCGCGCGCGCTGGAAGCGGCGTCGGCCGAGTTGCGCGCCGCGAACGAGCGGCTCAAGGAACTGGACCGGATGAAGGACGATTTCATGTCCACGGTGACGCACGAACTGCGCACGCCGCTGACTTCGATTCGCGCGTTTTCCGAACTGCTGCTCGACGATCCGCGCATGGATCTGTCCGAGCGCGAGCGCTTCCTGGGCATCATTTCCAAGGAAACCGAGCGGCTGACCCGCCTGATCAATCAGATGCTCGACATGGCCAAGATCGAATCGGGCAACGCCGAGTGGCATACCGAGGAAGTGGACATGCGCGCCGTGGTGCGCGAGTCGGTCGACGCCACCGCCCAGCTCTACCAGGAATCGTCGGTCACGCTCGACGCGGACCTGCCCGAGAGCGTTCCGGTCGTCCTGGCCGACCGCGACCGCCTGATCCAGGTCATGTTGAACCTGCTGTCGAACGCGGTAAAGTTCTGCGAGCCGGGCCGGGGCCAGGTTGCGGTGAAGCTGCGCAATGAGCAGGATTGCCTGCGGGTCGACGTGCGCGACAACGGGCCGGGCGTGTCTGCCGAGGACCAGGCCGTCATCTTCGAGAGATTCCGCCAGGTTTCCAACCCCCACACCGGCAAGCCGCGCGGGACCGGACTGGGCCTGCCGATCAGCCGGCAGATCGTCGAACGTTTCGGCGGCCGGCTGTGGGTGGAAAGCGTGCCTGGCCGGGGCGCCTGCTTTTCATTCACCATCCCGCTGCACGGCCGACAGCACGACAGGCAATCGGCCGAACCTGAACTGGAAGCCGGGAAGACGCGGTAGAGAGACATGCAGAAGAAAATACTGATTGCGGACGACGAGCCGAACATCGTCATTTCGCTCGAATACCTGATGAGGCGCGAAGGGTTCGAGGTGGCGGTCGCCACCGATGGCGAAGCTGCGCTGCAAGCGATGGCCGCACGCCCTCCCGACCTGATCCTGCTCGACATCATGTTGCCGAAGAAGGACGGCTTCGAGGTGTGCCAGCAGATCCGCGCCAATCCCGACTGGCAGCAGGTCAAGGTCGTCATGCTCACCGCCAAGGGACGCGAGAGCGAGGTCGCCAAGGGAATGGCCCTCGGCGCCGACGCCTACATGACCAAGCCCTTTTCGACACGCGAACTGGTCGCGCAGGTCAAGCAGCTGCTTGCCTTGCCCAGATGATGGGACGGACACACTTCATTGCTGCCCTCGCCGGCCTGTATGCGCTGCTAGCGGGCATCATCGCCCTGCCCTGCCTTGCCGTCTGGGCAGACCTGGAAGCCGGCGAGCGCGACGCGCTGGCCGCGATGCTGGCCGAACGGGCCGGGCTCATCGCGTTCCTGTTGCTGATCGCGATGGCGGCGCTGGGGATAATCTTCGACGCGCTCTACCGTCGCCATCGCGATCAGCAACAGGAACGCGATGAGCCCGGCCCGTTCGGCCAGCATCGCGGCCAGCGCGTCGCGCTCGCCGGCTTCCAGGTCTGCCCAGACGGCAAGGCAGGGCAGGGCGATGAT
>DATLGF010000030.1:0-7127 GCA_035540575.1 Noviherbaspirillum sp. | reverse complement strand
GCCTTCATCAGCGCCGGCCAGCGCTGCACCTGCGCGCGCCGCCTGATCGTCGAGGACGGACCGCGCGGGGAAGCCTTGCTCGCACGTCTGGTCGAGGTCGCAGCGCGCATCGAGGTCGGCCAGTACGACCGCGACCCGCCGCCGTTCATGGGGCCGCTGGTGTCGGCGGCCGGTGCCGAGGCGATGCTGCGAACCCAGGCGGACCTTGTCGCGCGCGGCGGACGCTTGCTGCTGGAGATGCACAGGCTGCAGCCCGGTACCGGCTTCGTGTCTCCCGGCATCGTCGATATCACCAACGCGCGGGATGTACCGGACGAGGAGTGGTTCGGCCCGCTGCTGCAGGTTGTGCGCGTGCCCGATTTCGATGCCGCGATGACAGCGGCCAACGCCACCGCCTACGGCCTTGCCGCCGGCCTGCTCAGCGACGACTCCGCACTGTGGGAGCGTTTCCAAGTCGAGGTGCGCGCCGGCGTGGTGAACTGGAACCGACCGACCACCGGCGCGTCCAGCAGCCTGCCTTTCGGCGGTGTCGGCAAGTCCGGCAATCACCGTCCGAGCGCCTATTACGCGGCCGACTACTGCGCGTGGCCGGTCGCAAGCCTGCAGAGCGAGGCTTTGCAGATGCCGCGCCAACCCACGCCCGGACTGGTGTTCTGATCATGGCACGTGAATTCAATTTCGACGGGCTGGTGGGGCCCACCCACAATTACGCCGGCCTGTCGTTCGGGAACATCGCTTCCCACAGCAACATCAACGCCGTATCCAACCCGCGCGAGGCGGCGCTGCAGGGTCTGGCGAAGATGCGCACGCTCGCCCGGCGCGGGTTTGCCCAGGCCTTGCTGCCGCCGCAATTGCGCCCCAATTTCGATTTGTTGCGAAGGACCGGATTCACCGGCAGCGATGCCGAGGTGCTGGCGCGCGCGCAGAAGGAAGCGCCGTCCATTCTGGCCTGCGCCTGGTCCGCCGCGCCGATGTGGACGGCCAATGCGGCCACGGTCAGCCCGAGCGCGGACACGGCCGACGGCCGGGTTCACTTCACTGTCGCCAATCTGAACAACAAGCTGCATCGTTCGTACGAGCATCTGCAGACCGCGCGCACGCTGCGCGCGATCTTCGCCGATGCCCGCCACTTCGCGGTGCACGACGCATTGCCGCAGACCGGTGCGTTCGGCGATGAAGGCGCAGCCAACCACACCCGGCTGTGCGCGGCGCACGGCGAGCCCGGCGTCGAGATGTTCGTCTATGGCCGCACCGAGTTCGATCCGGGCGCGCCGCAGCCGAGGCGCTTTCCCGCGCGCCAGACGCTGGAAGCGAGCGCGGCAGTCGCCCGGCTGCATGGCCTCGACCCCGGCCGCACGCTGTTCGTGCAGCAGGAGCCGGACACCATCGACGCCGGCGTCTTCCACAACGACGTGATCGCGGTCGGAAATGCCAATGTGCTGTTCTATCACCAGCATGCGTTTGCCGAAGAAGGTCGCGTGCTCGACGGCCTGCGCCGCATGCTCGGCCGCCTCGGTGCCGAGCTTGTGCCGGTACGCGTCAGTGCCGCCGACGTGCCGCTCGATGACGCGGTCGCCAGCTATCTGTTCAACAGCCAGTTGCTCTCGCGGCCGGATGGGCGCATGGCGCTGGTCGTGCCGCAGGAATGCGAGGAAGTGCCGTCGGTTGCGCGTTACCTGAAACGCCTGGTTGCGGGAAGCGGGCCGATCGACGAGCTGATCAGCTTCGATCTGCGCCAGAGCATGCGCAATGGCGGCGGCCCGGCCTGCTTGCGCCTGCGCGTGGCCCTGACCGATGCAGAGGCGGCGGCGATGCACCAGGGCGTGGTGCTGACGGAGGATTTGTACGGCCGCCTGGTCGCGTGGGTCGGACGCCATTACCGCGACCGCCTGGCGCCGCAGGATCTTGCGGATCCTCAACTCGTCTCGGAAGTGCGCGCCGCGCTGGCGGAACTGGAGCAGATCCTCGCGCTGCCGGGCTTGTTCGCTGAGCTTGAATAAGGTTCTGCGGCGTCGGAAATAAGAAAATTTTCAACGGTGGTCGAGGCGGTACGCTCGATCCTGCGCGTGAGCGACATGGCGAGGAGGATGCGCGCGGGTGGACGACGTCGCCGGCACGCGACCGGCTGGCCCACCATGCCGCGGCCCGACCTGCCTGCTGCCCGTCACGCCGCACGATTACCCGCGTGCGGCGTCGAATCGCGCGACACCCACCACAAGTGAGAACAGGAGATGACGATGAAAGCGAAGGATTTGCGCAGCGAAGCACTAAAGCGCGCCTATGGCACGGATGAGGCGAAGGCGCCGGTACCCGCGCTGGCAGCGGCGTGGCTGAACGCGGTAGAGGACGAGGACCTTGCCGGGCTCGATGCAGCCCATCTGGTTGCGCCGTTGCGCGATGGTTTCCCACGCGTGGACTGCTGGCGCACGTCGGACGGTTGCAGGATCGAAAGCTTCGACTACGAGGATGGCCACGGCGGAACGGCCAGCGCGCTGCTGGTGATCAATCCCGACGTGCCTTTCCTGGTCGACTCGATCGTCATGGCATTGCGCCGTCTGCAGATGCCTTCGCGCGCGGTGCTCAATGCGGTGCTCGTGACCGAGCGCGACGCCAGCGGCCAGATCATCAGCGCGGCCAAGGCGGGCAGGACGCGCGGCGAGCACGAATCCTACGTGCTGTGCCTGATGTCCGAAGCGCTCGGCGAGCAGGAACTGGAGGCCTTGAAGGCGGCCATCCGCATGGCTGCAGGCGACGCCGCCGTCGTATGCCGCGACGGCCCCGCGATGCAGGCAAAGATGGCCCAGGTGGGCGCGACGGCCGCCTCGCGTGACGCTTCTGGCCAGGAAGTGGCGGATTTCCTCGACTGGGCGCGCAACGGCGGCTTCGAGTGCTTCGGTTATGCGCGTTACCACATCGTTCCCGGCCAGCGCGACCTTGTGCGCGAGCCGGGCAGCGCGGTCGGCGTGCTGGCCGATCGTGGCCATCCTGTCTATGGCAACTGCCTTGCCGGCATACCGGGCGATTTCGACACGCTGTCCTCGCGTCGCGAAACCTTGTCGGTCGTGAAGGCGGATGCGCATTCGACGCTGCACCGCGACCAGCAGCTGGACTTCATCGGCGTGCGCGACAGCGATGCCAGCGGCGCCGTGCTCGGAGAACACTGCTTCGTCGGCCTGTTCTCGCGCGCCGCCGCGGCCAGCCCCTTGCTGCAGATGCCGTTCGCGCGCCGCCGCATACGCCAGGCGCTGACGCTGGCCGGCGTGCGCCCGGAGGGCTTTCGCGCGGAAAAGTTTCTGGAGATCCTGGAATCGCTGCCGCGCACCGAGGTGCTCGAAGCCGATCCCGAATGGCTGGCCGCAGTGTGCGGCGCCGTCGTCGCGCTGTACAAGCAGCCGCGTGGCAAGGTGTTCGCGCGCCGCGATGTGTACGGCCGCCACCTGAACGTGCTCGCCTACGTGCCGCGCGAGCGCTACAGCGGCCATTTGTCCGATCATCTTGCGCAGACGCTGCGCAGCCTGTCCGGTGCGCGCGATGTGCGGGTCAACACCCTGGTCTCCGACGGTCCGCTGGCGCGCATCTACCTGATCGCCGCCGGCGCGGACATCACGCTGGACCTGGAAACCGCCGTGCAGCAGCCGCTGCTCGAGGTGGTGGAAGGCTGGCACGGGGCGCTGGAGCGCATGGTCGACCGCACCGAGGACCGGGCATTGCGCAACGCGCTGCGCAAGTTCCAGAGCACGCTGCCGGCCGACTATGTGAACTCGGTCGCTCCCGAAGTCGCCTACCGCGACCTGTGCTCGCTGCTCGGCGCGCCTTCCGCGGGCCGGGTGCGGGTGCGCATCGAAGCCGGGGGCGATGCCGTGACGATACGTTTGCATTCGGTCAACAACGTGCCGCCGCTGTCGCATATCCTGCCGGCGCTGCACAACGCCGGCGTCGCGATCCAGCGCGAGCGCACCCACGCGATTCCGGCCGGCGACGGCCGCCGCTACTTCGTGACCTGCCTCACCATCGACACCGACAGCGCGATGAAGCTCGCCAAGCCGCAGGTCGCGCAGGCGGCCCAGGAACTGTTCGAGGCGCTGTTCAACGACGAGGCCGAGGATGGGCGGATGAACGCGCTGGTGGTCGAAGCCGGCTTGCGCATGAAGGAAGTGCAACTGGTGCGCGCCTACACGAGCTTCTGGCGCCAGGCCGGCTGCCGCTTTTCGCTGCGCTACATGGCCGAGCGGCTCAAGACCCAGCCCGGACACGTGCGCACGCTGGTCGAGGCCTTCTGCGCGCGATTCGATCCGGCGCTGTCGGCCGAGCAGCGCGCATTCGGCACCGCCACGCTGACCGGTTTCCGCCAGCGCCTGTCCGGCGTCGATCACGCGGACACCGAGAACATTCTTGCCGCGATCGCCGACCTGATGCTGGCGACGCTGCGCACCTCCTACTTCCAGCCCGGGCAGGGCGACACCATCGTCTTCAAGTTCGACAGCAGCCAGCTGGCGCTGCTGCCGCAGCCGCGGCCTTATCGCGAGATCTACGTATTCGCGCGCCGCTTCGAGGGCGTGCACCTGCGCGGCGGTCCGGTCGCACGCGGCGGCCTGCGCTGGTCCGACCGGATGGAGGACTACCGTACCGAAGTACTCGGGCTGGTGAAGGCGCAGATGGTGAAGAACGCGGTCATCGTGCCGGCCGGCGCCAAGGGCGGTTTCGTCTGCAAGATGATCCCCAGGGATGCGACGCGTGAAGCGGTGGCGGTCGAAGGCGAGGCCGTGTATCGCCTGTTCATTTCCGGCCTGCTCGACGTGACCGACAACCGCGTGCAGGGAAAGATCGTACGTCCGGCGCACACGGTCTGCTACGACGATCCCGATCCGTATCTGGTGGTCGCCGCGGACAAGGGCACGGCAACTTTTTCGGACATCGCCAATGCGATCGCGGTGCGGCGCGGCTTCTGGCTCGGCGACGCGTTCGCGTCAGGCGGCTCGAACGGCTACGACCACAAGAAGCTCGGCATCACCGCGAAGGGCGCTTGGGAAGCGGTCAAGCGGCATTTCTACGAACTCGGCCACGATCTCGACACCACGCCGATCACCGTGGTCGGCATCGGCGACATGTCGGGCGACGTGTTCGGCAACGGCATGTTGCTGTCGCGCCAGGTGAAGCTGGTGGCGGCCTTCGATCATCGCCACATCTTTGTCGACCCGAACCCGGATACCGCCGTGTCCTTCGAGGAACGCCGGCGCCTGTTCGCCCAGCCGCGTTCGTCCTGGGACGACTACGACAAGACCCTGATTTCCAGGGGCGGCGGCGTGTGGCCGCGCACCGCGCGCGCGATCGAGCTGTCGCCGGAAGCGCGGGCGGTGCTCGGCGTGGATGCAACCAGCATGACACCGGACGAGCTGATGCACGCGATCCTGAAGGCGCCGGTCGACCTGTTCTACAACGGCGGCATCGGCACCTACATCAAGGCCTCGACCGAGACCCACGAGCAGGTGAAGGACCGCGCCAACGACGCGATTCGCGTCGACGGCAATCAGCTGCGCTGCCGCGTGGTCGCCGAAGGCGGGAACCTCGGCGCGACCCAGGCCGGGCGTATCGAATACGCGCTGGCCGGCGGCCACATCTTCACCGACGCAATCGACAACTCCGCCGGCGTCGACTGCTCGGACCATGAGGTCAACCTGAAGATCTGGCTGGACACTGAAGTCAACGCCGGCAAGTTGGCGGCCGAGGAGCGCAACCGGCTGCTGAACCAGGTCACCCCGGACGTCGTCGCGCTGGTATTGCGCGACAACGCGCTGCAGACGCGGCTGCTGGTGCGTGAAACCCAGGCCCAATCCGAACCGGCGGTGCGCGAGGCCTACGCGGCCCTGATCGCGCGGCTCGAAGGCGAGGGCGCGTTCTCGCGCAAGCTCGAGCAGCTGCCGGATGCCGCCGTGCTTGCTGCGCGCGGCGAACAGGGCAAGGGCCTGAGCGCGCCGGAACTGGCGGTTGTGATCGCGCATGTGAAGAACCGCTACAAGCGCCTGCTGGCCGAGCAGAACCTGCTGCAGCATCCATGGGCGCGCAGCCTGCTCACGCCCTATTTCCCGCCGGCGCTGACCGAAGGGCGCGATGCGCTCGAGCATCCGCTCGCCAACGCGATCCTCGCCACCGTGCTGGCCAACGAGGCGGTCAACCGCTGCGGGCCGCTGATGCTTGCGGAGATCGCCCTGCAGCGCGCGGTGCGCGAAACCGATGTGATCGGCGCCTGGGCGCAGGGCTGGGCGGCGCTGAATCTCGCCCCGCTGTTCTCCGCCCTCGATGCGCATGCGCTGGAGGTGCCGCGCGCGGTGTCGCAGCAGGTGGACCGCCGTTCGCGTGCATTGCTCCGGTCCGCAATCCACGGCGTGCTCTCGGTGCCGGAGCAGCAGTTGCGCGCATCCGGCGCGATTGCGGAACTGACCGCGCTGTTTGGTCAGCCTGAGGCGCTGCGCGAGCTTGCGCCGGGCGCGGCCGAGCGTCCTTCGGCGGCCCACCCGTCTCTGCCGTCAGCGTTCGCCCAGGCCTGGGATGCGATCGAGGCGATCGCCGCGATCGCCGATTTCCTGTTCGCGGGCCTCGCCGTTCCGCGCCCGCAGGGCATGGATCTGCCGACCTTCCTCAGGCTGGGGCTCACGCTGCGCCGCGAGGCCGGCATCGACGGGCTGGAGCGGGTGCTCACCCATGCCAGCGCCAGCGAGGCGCAGGCGCCGCTGCGCGACCACGCGCTGCAGGCGCTGCGGCGCGCGCAGCAACGCCTGCTGATGCGGGTGCTGCACGAGGCGCCGAATGGCGGCGATCCGGCGCTCTTGGTGACGGCGCTGATCGACAAGCTGCGCGTGGGTGCGCGCAATGCCGCGCCGTCCGACCTGGAGCATGCCGTGCTCGACGTGTGGGCGCTGTCGGAGGCGGCATCGGGCGAGGAGGCATGAGGGCGGGCCGATGAAGCTGTCGCCCTCGGTCGCCGCACTGGCAGCGGGAGATCTCGGGCGCTGGTCCGGCCGGTTTGCGCGCGCCGGATGGGTGTGCGGCGAGGCGGCCCCGGGCACGCTGAGCCTGTGCCGGGGCGGTGGGGACCGGGTGCGTGTACTCCTGTCCGTTGGTGTGCATGG
>DATLGF010000029.1:0-6842 GCA_035540575.1 Noviherbaspirillum sp. | reverse complement strand
CACCGTGTCAGCGTCGCGCAGATCGCGGAAAGCGTATCGTTGCGACTGACCTTGACGGTTGTGCGCCGGGTTTCGACGTCCGGCACGACCACCAGTCTCGCGGTCTCGAGCAGCTCCGGCGCGATGTTCTTGTCTGCGGCGGCCTCGCTCTTGGGGACGAGGATCGTCGAGCCGGCGGCAAGCGCGGTGCGCGGCGGGATGTTGTTCACTTCGCGCAGCACTTCGGGTGTGGTTCCGAATTTCTTCGCGATGGTCTCCAGCCGCTCGCGTGTGCTGGTCACGGTGTGCGCGCTCCAAGACGATAGTGCGCGACTCCAGTTCGCGATGTTTTCCTTGAATTTCTCGGCATTGCTTCGCGGGAGCAGGATCTGCGTACCCGATCCGCCAGGAATGACCGGCTTGTTGAACTGCGGGTTGAGCGCCTTGAACTCCTCCAGCGGCATCTCGGCCAGCTGGGCGGCAAGCGAGAGATCGATGTCGCGGGTCTTGCCGATGGTGACGAAGTAAGGCTGGTTGTCGACGCGCGGCAGGGCGATCGCATACTGGTCAGGCGCCGCGATCACGTTCTTCAGCGCCTGCAGCTTGGGCACGTAGTTGCGCGTCTCGGCCGGCATGAAGCGGGCAAGACCGTTGAAGTCGGTGGCGCCGCCTGCGGCCCGCGAACGCTTCATCGCGCGCTGCACCGACCCCTCGCCCCAGTTGTATGCCGCCAGCGCAAGATGCCAGTCGCCGAACATGCCATGCAGCTTCTGCAGATAGGTCAGCGCCGCCTCGGTGGAGGCGATCACGCTGCGGCGTTCGTCCATGAACACGCTTTGGGTGAGGTTGTACTCGCGCCCGGTCGAGGGGATGAACTGCCACAGGCCGGCAGCCTTGGCGCTGGAGTAGGCATGCGGATTGAACGCGGACTCGATGAACGGCAGCAGCGCCAGTTCGGTCGGCATGCCCCGCTTTTCCAGTTCCTGCACCACGTGGTAGAGATAGCGCGCGGCGCGCGGCGTGGTGCGGTCGAAGTACTCGGGGCGCGCGGCGAACCACTGTGTGTGCGTCGCGACCAGCGGATGGTCGAGATCCGGCATCGCAAATCCCTTGCGAATCCGCCCCCATACGTCGATCTCCTCCATCATTAGCCACTCGCCGATGGGATCGTTGGGATCGAAGGGCGCGGCTGCCTTGGCGGAGAGTTGCGACCAGCTGCGGTACGGGAGGGTGAGGTCGGTTGCGATGGCGGAGGCGGGAATGCCGGACAGAAGAACCAACAGGGAAGGAATTATTCTTCTTGTCAGCGAATGCATGGGTCCTCGCGTAATGAGAGAGTCACAGGCATGAAGCGGGCATGCGAGGCTGCCCGCTTCAGGCGAAGCGACGAAGTGTACGTAACCGGGTTTTCCTGCGTCAAGAGTTGCGCGGCAACAATCGCCGCGCGATGACGCTCGTCAACGATAGGAATTTTTCCAATGCCGTAAGGCAGCAAAAACGGCAATTGGTTCCCGCGAGGAAAGATGTCCTTCCTGAATCAAGCGATCGGCAATGGCTGTCTCGCGATATCGCAGGAACGGATTGGTGGCCTTCTCCACGGCGATCGTCGACGGAACCGTGGGCCTGCCTTGGGCGCGCTTTGCTTGTTCTTGCTGCATGCGCTGCTGGAGGGCCTGGTTCGCGGGTTCGACTTCGAGAGCGAAACGAAGGTTTGCAATGGTGTACTCGTGCGCGCAGTAAACTTGCGTTTGATCAGGAAGCAGTGCAAGTTTGCCAAGCGACGCCGCCATCTGTTCCGCGGTGCCCTCGAACAGACGGCCGCAGCCGCCGGCGAACAGCGTGTCTCCGCAGAACAACCAACCTGGCTGCGGCGCGTGGTAGGCGATGTGACCAAGCGTATGTCCGGGCACTTCGAGCACCCGAAGCGTCAAGCCCAGCTGCGGCACATCCACGATATCGTCTTCGCGCAGCGGCACGGTTACGGCGGCGATGCCGTCATTCGCGGGACCAAACACCGGGACCTTGAACTGGCGCAGGAGCGCCTCCACACCGCCCACATGGTCAGCATGGTGATGTGTCAGTAGAATAGCGACGAGGGAAAGACGGTGTTCGCGCAAGGCTTCAAGAACCGGGGCCGCGTCGCCGGGATCGACCACGGCGGCGTGCTCGCCATCGTGAATCAGCCAGAGGTAATTGTCCTGGAACGCCGGTACAGTCAAGACTTGCAACATACGATGGATCAGCCGTCACCCGAAAAATCCATTATAGCCCTCGGTCCTTGGCTCGATACGCCGGCGGGAAGCTATGTGAAGGCCTGGCAGCAGGCGCGCCTGGACATGCTGACCGCCGATATCTTCGGCTTCAATGCGATCCAGATCGGCCTGCCGCAGCTGAACGCGCTGCAGGACAGCCGCATGCCGAACCGCTGGCTGACCGACACGCATGTGCCGAATGGCGATGTGGCCGGTGCGCTGCCCGTCGTCGTCGCGCACGATTTTGCCGAACTGCCATTCGCGTCCCAAAGCCTCGATCTCGTCGTGCTGCCGCATGTGCTCGAGTTCGCGCAGGAGCCGCACCAGGTCCTGCGCGAGGTCGAACGCGTATTGATTCCTGAAGGGCAGGTGATTGTCTGCGGCTTCAACCCGGCCAGCATGTGGGGAGTGCGCCAGGTGGCCAGCCGCATGACCGGCAAGCCGTTTCTTCCGGAGCATGGCGAGTTCATCAGTGTGCCGCGCCTGAAGGACTGGCTGAAGCTGTTGAACATGGAGGTCAATCGCGGTCATTTCGGCTGCTATGCGCCACCGTGCGCGACGGAGAAATGGCTGCAGCGTTTCCGCTTCATGGAGCGGGCAGGGGGACGCTGGTGGCCGGTGCTGGGAGCTGTCTATATCGTCCAGGCGATCAAGCGGGTGCGCGGCATGCGCCTGATCGGCCCGGCCTGGAGCAAGAAGCCGGCGACCTCGCGTCGCGGAGTGCCGGCCACGAATCGCATACACAAGAAATAAGGGATGGACAAAGTCGAAATTTTTACCGACGGGGCCTGCAAGGGTAATCCGGGCCGCGGCGGATGGGGCGCCTTGCTGATAGCAGGCGGGCATACGAAAGAACTGTTCGGCGGCGAACTGAACACGACCAACAACCGGATGGAGCTGCGTGCGGTGATCGAGGCGCTCGGCGCGCTGAAGCGCCCGTGCGAAGTCATCGTCCACACTGACAGCCAGTATGTCCAGAAGGGCATCAGCGAATGGATCCATAACTGGAAGGCGCGCGGCTGGAAGACGGCCGCGAAGGAGCCGGTCAAGAATGCAGACCTGTGGCAGGCGCTTGACGCCGCCCAGGCGCAGCACAAGATCCAGTGGCGGTGGGTGAAGGGGCACGCCGGGCATCCCGGCAACGAGCGCGCGGACCAGCTGGCCAACATGGGCGTGGCTTCGGTGGCGTTTGTATAAGCGTGTATATCGGGCATTCGCGGTTTTCCTGCCTGTGCTAAATTCGAGCGTTGCCGATTTCATTGCCGTCCGGATACGTTTCGATCATGAGCCCCCGCAAAGCCCTGTACCCGCTGGTCGCCGCCGTCGGCATCGGCGCGCTTGGTTACTACGCCTACCACGCGCAGCGCCAGCCCAATCAACCTGCGCCTGCGATCGAGACTGCTAGAGCGCCTGCGGCGGCCCAGGCGGGAGGACGGCAGGGCGGCGCGGGTCCGGTCGCGGTGGACGTGGCCGATGTGCGCAAGATGAGCCTGGTCGACGAGGTGCACGCGGTGGGCAGCTTGCGTTCGAACGAATCCGTCGTGATTCGGCCCGAGGTATCCGGTCGCATCACCCGGCTCAACTTCAAGGACGGCCAGCGCGTGGAGCGCGGGCAGCTGCTGGTGGGCTTCGATGCCACGGTAAACCAGGCCGAGGTGCGCCAGGCCGAGGCCGAGCTGAACATCGCGAAGGCCAACTACAACCGCAACGCCGACCTCGCCAAGCAGAAATTCATCTCCGATCGCGCCCGCGACGAGTCGATGGCGAACGTCCAGGTACTGGAAGCGCGTCTTGCGCTCGCGCAGGCGCGTCTTTCCAAAATGGAGATTCGCGCGCCATTCTCCGGCACGGTCGGCATCCGCAATGTCAGCGTCGGCGATTTCGTCAAGGATGGCGCGGACCTGATCAATCTCGAGGACATCTCCAGCGTCAAGGTCGATTTCCGCGTGCCTGAACGCTATGTCGACGCGGCCCGGCCCGGACAGTTGATCGAGGTGATGGTCGATGCGCTACCTGGGCAGGTGTTTCGCGCCCGTGTCGACGCCGTCGATCCGCAGATCGACAGCACCGGCCGCTCGGCGCTCTTGCGCGGACGCATCAACAATCCCGAAGGCCGGCTCAAGCCCGGCATGTTCGCGCGCGTGCGCCTGATCCTCGCCGAACGGGCGCAGGCGCTGGTGGTCCCGGAAGAAGCGATCGTGCCGCAGGGCGGCGAGTTCAGCGTGTGGAAAGTGGTTGACGGCAAGGCCGTGCGCACGCCGGTGCGCACCGGATTGCGCCGTGACGCGCAGGTGGAAGTCGTCGAAGGCCTGACTGAAGGAGACGTCGTCGTCACCGCCGGCCAGATCCGGCTGTCGCGCGACGGCACCCCGGTGCGCATCGCCGGTGCGCCGCCGGCCAGCAATGCCGCGCCGATCGCCCAGCCGGCCAAGCCGCCGTCACGCGGCTGAGAGGGCGCACATGCTGATTTCCGACATCTGCATCCGGCGTCCGGTCTTTGCGACCGTGATGTCGCTGATCATTGTGCTGATCGGCCTGGTCTGCTACGACCGGCTGTCGCTGCGCGAGTATCCGAAAATCGACGAGCCGGTGATCAACGTCGACACCCGCTATCTCGGCGCGAGTGCCGAGATCGTCGAGTCGCAGGTCACCAAGCCGCTCGAGGATTCGCTGTCCGGCATCGACGGCATCGATACCATCACGTCGATTTCACGCGCCGAGCAAAGCCAGATCACGATCCGATTTCGTCTCGACAAGGATCCGGACGTCGGCGCAAGCGACGTGCGTGACCGCGTCTCGCGCGTGCGAGCGCGCCTGCCGCAGTCGATCGACGAGCCGGTGATCGCCAAGGTCGAGGCGGACGCGAGCCCGGTGATCTGGCTGTCGTTCTCCAGCGAGACGATGAGCCAGCTCGACCTGACCGACATCGCCAACCGCATCGTCAAGCCGCGCCTGCAGCTGCTGCCCGGCGCGGCCGATGTGCGCATCGGCGGCGAGCGCAAGTATGCGATGCGCATCTGGCTGGACCGCGACCGTCTTGCCTCGTACCGACTGACCGCCGCCGATATCGAAGACGCGCTGCGCCGCCAGAACGTCGAAGTGCCGGCCGGCCGCATCGAGTCGCGCCAGCGCGAGTTCTCCGTCGTCTCTCAGACCGATCTGTCCACGCCGGAAGAATTCGGAGCGATCGTGATCCGCACCGTCAACGGCTATCCGGTCCGCATGCGCGACGTGGCGCGCGTGGAGGTCGGCCCCGCGGCCGAACGCAACTCGGTGCGCTTCAACGGCCAGAACGCGGTGTCGCTCGGCGTGGTGCGCCAGGCCACCGCGAACCCGCTCGAGCTCGCGCGCTACGTGAAGGCGGAAGTGCCGCGCCTGAACGAGGAACTTGCGCCGCAGGGTGTGAGCATTGCGATCTCGGTCGACAACACCGTATTCATCGAGCGCTCGATCCAGTCCGTCTACATGACCATCGCCGAGGCGGTGGTGCTGGTTGCGCTGGTGATCTTCGTATTCCTTCGCTCGTTCCGCGCCTCGCTGATTCCGCTGGTGACGATCCCGGTCTCGCTGATCGGCGCATTCGGCCTGATGTACCTGGCCGGATTCACGATCAATACGCTCACGTTGCTGGCGCTGGTGCTCGCCATCGGTCTGGTCGTCGACGACGCGATCGTCGTGCTGGAAAACATTTATCGTCACGTCGAGAACGGCATGAAGCCGGTTGAAGCCGCGTTCAAGGGCGCGAAGGAGATCGGCTTTGCGGTGGTGGCGATGACGCTCACGCTGGCGGCGGTCTACGCGCCGGTCGCGTTCACGCCGGGCCGCACCGGGCGGCTGTTCATCGAGTTCGCGCTGACGCTGGCCGGCGCCGTGCTGGTGTCCGGCTTCGTTGCGTTGACGCTGTCGCCGATGATGTGCTCCAAGCTGTTGAAGCACCAGGAGAAGCACGGTGTCGTCTATCGCGTGATCGAGAATGCATTGCTCGCGCTCGCCAGCGGATATCGTCGTGCGGTGGCTTTCACGCTGTCGCACCGCTGGCTGGTCTTGCTCGCCTATCTGCTCGTGATCGGCGGCCTGGTGTGGCTGGGGACCGGCATGAAGCGGGAGCTGGCGCCAACCGAGGACCGCGGCACCATCTTCACCGCGCTGAGCGGACCGGATGGCGCGTCCCTGCAGTACACCGAGAAATATGCGCGCCAGCTCGAGCAGATCGCCGCCGAGGTGCCGGAGATTGATCGCGTGTTCATCGTTGCCGGCAACCCGACCGTCGAGCGCGGCGTCGCCTTCTTCCGTACCGTCGACTGGTCCGAGCGCAATCGCAGCACGATGGACATGATTCGCGAGATGCAACCGAAGATGGCGGCCGTGCCCGGCGTGCTGGCGTTCCCGAACGCGCCGCCGTCGCTGGGGCAGTCGATCCGCGAGCGCCCGGTGAGTTTGGTTGTGATGACCAACGCCTCATACGGTGAACTGGCCGAGGCGGTACAACAGATCATTGCCGAGGCCAGCACGAATCCCGGACTGACCAACCTCGATTCCGATCTGCGCCTGAACAAGCCGCAGGTCAGCGTCGAAGTCGATCGCGACCGCGCGGCCGATGCCGGCGTGCAG
>DATLGF010000028.1:0-9599 GCA_035540575.1 Noviherbaspirillum sp. | reverse complement strand
ACTCGATGGCGCCAGCTCCCACAACGACTTCAGGAATGGAGGAAACGCCATCTGGTGAACATTTTGTCGCCTGGCTCCGCCGGCGTATCGAAGAGCGGGGGCTCATAATTAACGACGCCAAGGCGCTGGTGCATACGGTTGCCGACACCGTCTATCTGGTCAGTCCCGGAGTATTCCAGCGCTACGCTCAGGAACATCCCGAGACCGCCCTCCTTGCCAAGCAGGACCAGATGGCCGACTGGCAGTGGGTGCAGAAACGGTTCGAAAAGCTGCAACTCCACCGCAAGCAGCAGAACGGTCTGAACATCTGGACCTGCACTGTCACGGGGCCGCGGAAGTCGCGGCGTCTCCACGGCTACCTGCTGGAAGATCCGCGTGTTCTGTTCATCGATTTACCGCCGAATAACCCTTACCTGTCTCTATCGCCCTCCACTGACTCCGTGTGCCAGCCTTCGTAGAAATTTCCCGGTTCATTCACTCGGCCGGGTACCGGACCATCTGCTAAGGGGCGTCTTCTCTTCTGACTGACTGTCACGTACCCGGAAGATACACGGGAGATCATTGCCGGACTCCTCTTACTTCGTTTGCCCCTGTACCTGTTGCTGCCGCACGGCGAAATTGTGGAATCGGGGCAGCTTTCTGATTTTTTGCGATTTAAGGTGAAATAGACCTTCTACCCACAGGACGGCGAGGCATTTTCAAAAATTGGTAAAATAACAATGTGTGTGCATTCACAACCGGGCAGTTGCTAAATGGCGCATGAGGGAGTCTCAATGCCAGCGCGTTCGCTGGAAATTATGGAGCGCCATTGTTGCCGCGGCGAACATCAATCCAATCTTTCGTCCCCAAAGTCGGGGGGCAAGAATCGATGCCATTACCAGGAAATGGCGTCTCGTGGGAGGGCCAGGTTTGGAATTGCGCCATCTTCGCTGCTTTGTTGTCCTCGCGGAGGAGTTGCACTTCACTCGTGCCGCTGAACGATTGCATATCGAGCAGTCCCCACTGTCCCGCACCATCAAGGAACTCGAAGATGAACTTGACGTGCTGCTATTTGATCGCGATCGGCGCGGTACACGGCTGACACAGGCTGGCGAGGTTTTCCTCCAGGATGTGCATCGGGTGTTTTCGACGCTGGAACTGGCCCGTGAAAATGTAAAGGCAGTGTCTTCAGGCTACCTGGGCATTCTTCGCATTGCCGTCCCCCGTGGATGCATTGGTCCGCGCCTCTCAACCTTTCTCGCACGCTGCCGCGAGGAAGATCCGGCAGTCGAGATACGTCTGACCGAGGCCTCGCTGGCCGATCAATTGCGCGGACTCCGTTCAGGGAACTTCAATTTGGGGTTTGCGTATACCGCCGATGTCGGGGACGGCATCATCGCCGAACCGATCTGGGTTGACTCGGTAGTCGTAGCGGTGGCGGCGCGGCATCCGCTGCTCGTTCACAAGCAAATACCTTTGGAAGACTTGATACGTTATCCGCTCGTAGTGGCCGATCGCCGGCTATTCGGCAACTGGGATTGCGAGGTGGGTCAATTGCTGCGAGATGCAGCGGTCAAGCTCGATGTCGAGTACGTTGCCTCGGTGGACATGATGCTGACGTTGGTCGCAGCAGGCTATGGCGTTGGATTCGCGAGCGCTGCACGAATAGGGGTTTTAAATCGTCCCGACATCGTAATTCGTCCCCTTGCGACTCCAAACGTTATTCACACGACCTATCTGTTACGACCGGAAAGCGACACTGACACTCCTGCTGCCATATCTCTGGATCGATTCATAGCGCGTTTGCACGAGCAGATAGACGAGTGACGGGCAATGTCCCTTCCTTTTCGCTGGCTAAGTTCTCGGTCCCGAACGCAGGTTTTCCTCTGTTGCGGCGATCAGCTCTGCGGCACTCCTGTTCAGTGCTATGGCGATTCTGAGGATCAGCGCCAGCGTGGGCATGTGTTCTCCGCGCTCTATCTTGCCCATATGGGAGCGCTCGATTGCTGCCTGGGCTGCCAGTTCTTCTTGAGCCATTCCCTGTTCCATCCGAGTCGCGCGAACGGCTTGGCCAAAGGCCAAAGCCGGTTCGGGTTCATAGGTTGTCGATCCGACAGGGCGGCCTCGCTGGACAGTACGCTTTTGCATTGGCAGAAGCGTCGAGTACCGCCATGCTTTTAACCACGTTAAATTTAACTCTTGCTATGATGAGAAGGGGCCTACGCGGCCAGATTTCCATCATGGAGTGATTCCATTGAGTGCTCCCGACCGATCACCGATTCTGAAGCTCGCCGTTTCGGCCGACACACTGTCGCCCCGGCTCGCGAGTCTGCTTGCCCTGCAACGCGCAGAGGAGCCGGAGACCATCATCCTGCTGCAAGAAGTTGCAGCCAAGGATTTGGCCCGCGGACTTGAGGACGGCGCCTACGACGCCGCTATAGCATTGGTTGCCACAACAACAGTCTTCGCCATGAAAGCGCAGCCGCTGTGGGCAGACGAACTGGCCTTGGCGGTCCCATTGCGGTCGCCGTTGCTTGCGTACGCTGAAGTTCCGTTGGATGCCTTGCTGCACTATCCGCTGCTTCAATGGTGCTTGCGGGCATGTGAAGCATTGAGCCAGCAGGTGGATGCGCGCCTTGGACCGGAAAAGCATTCTGCCCAGGAGGTCACGTCCTTTGACCTCTTGGCGGTACTCGTGGCGGCAGGCTACGCTGTCGGCATTGCGCCCCGCTCACAAATCACACAGGTGCGTGGCTGGGGCGTGGCCATGCGCCCTCTGGCCGAGGGTTCCTATGTCGTCAGAACCCAGTTACTGCAACCATCGCGAGAGTGTCTGCCGGCTGTCGAGAGGTTTGCCGAACGTGCGGCGAAGGTGGCGGCGACAGAAGCAGGCTGACTCCGGTGTCCATCGCCCGGGTATTTCCCGGTAGTTCTACCGATCGGCTATATGCCCTTCAATCGTTCCCCATAGGTAGCGCCGCATCAGCCGCGTTAGCGTTTTGAATCACTCGCTGCACGCTCTGCCGCACCTCGATCGGGTATGGCGTCGGAGCCCCCGGTTCATCGAGCTGTGAACACTGTTCCACGACCACCCGCACAGCGATCTTCATGTTCTCGGGCGTCACTGCCTCAATGGGCGGCCGGCTCCCCAGGGCGTCATGCGGTCGCAGCAGCGCGTGATAGATATCCCAGGTATCCACTCCGCGGGGCGTCTGCTTGAGGATGGCCTGGACCAGTTGACGCTTGAGCGGATCGAGCTGCCACACCG
This sequence comes from Noviherbaspirillum sp., assembly GCA_035540575.1. Taxonomy (GTDB): domain Bacteria; phylum Pseudomonadota; class Gammaproteobacteria; order Burkholderiales; family Burkholderiaceae_D; genus Noviherbaspirillum. The sequence continues at coordinate 6,352 of DATLGF010000028.1, read as the reverse complement.
GAACACGTTGGCCCTTGTTCCCCAACTGAATCGACAGCAGGTTGCCGGCCTGAATCTCGTAGGTGATCCAACGGCGCGACTTGCCGGCCAGCTTGGCGTAGTCGGCCACCACGAGGTTGTCCGGCCCCTCAAAGATTTCCAGCAGCTTCAGCCGTTCGCGCTGCAGGTCGGAGAGCTTTGGCTGCGCGTACTCGGGCATCTCCACAGCCGACAGGCGCTGCGTCGGAAGTGTCCCCGTCGGCATGCTCTGCTCGGTGGGCGCTACCAGCAGGATAGATGCGTGCTGCCCAGGTGTCGGCAGCGGGGTGGTCTGCTGCCCGGCGATCGTCGGCAAGCCCTGCAGATGGATCGTCAGGTGCATGCTGGCGGTCTGCACCTGATTTTGTTCGAAGAGATCCAGGCGGTCCGCCCAGTCCTGCATCATCACCCGGCGTTGCTCGACATATTCGGCGTGGTTATAGGTGGCGCTGATGCGGTTGGGGTCGGCGTGCGACAGCTGGGCATCCACCCACACTTTCGGATAACCCAGTTCGTTGAGCGCGGTTGAGATCGTCGCGCGAATGCCGTGACCGGTCAGCCGGTCCCCGTAACCCATGCGCTTGAGTGCAGCGTTGAGCGTGTTCTCGCTCATGCGGTCGGTGAGGCGCTTGACCCCGGCGAACAGGTATTTCTGTACGGGTTTGAAGTCGTCGAGCATGTGGCGGACGATCTCCCTCGCCTGGACAGACAGCGGGACGATGTATGGCGGGATGTCGGTAGGGCGCTTGCGCTTCTTGCGGGTGAGCATCTTGCGCTGCTTGAGCGACATGACCGGGATGATCCACAACCCACGGTCCAGATCGAACTGATCCGGCGTGGCCAGCCGCAGCTCACCCGTTCGCACGCCGGTCAGGAGCAGCAGGCGGATCGCCAGCTGCGTCTTCAGCATGCCGCTGTATTTGCGTAGCGTCTGCAGGAACTCGGGGAGCTCGGCCATGCGCAGGAACGGGTTGTGTTCGACCGGCGGCAGCGGCACCGCGACCACGTGCAGGTCGGTGGCCGGGTTGGTTTCCATGGCCGGGATGACGACCATCGCGTAGTCGAACAACTGCTTGAACCAGGTGCGTACCTTCTCGGCTACCGACAGCGAGTTGCGCTTCTCGATGCGGCCGATGACTTCCAGCAGATGGGGGCGGGTGACCTCGTAGATGGTCAGCCGCTTCAGGTAGGGGAAGACGTCCTTCTTGAAGACGCGGCGGATCTGTTCCAGCGAACTCTGGCGTCCTTCCTCAAGAGTGAGTTGGCGGTGTTCCATCCACTGCTCGTAGACCGTCATGAAGGTGTTCTCGCCGGCGAGCATGATGGCTTGGCGCTTTTGCTTGCGCTCGATACGAGGATTGATGCCTTTGGCAACCAGGGAGCGCGCCTCGTCGCGCAGTTCCCGTGCATCGCGCAGCGACAGCTCGGGATAGCAGCCTAAGGAAATACGGGCACGCTGACCAATCCAGGTATAGCGGAAGTGCCAAGTCTTGGCGCCGGTGGCGGAAACGAAGAGGGAAAGGCCGTCGAAATCGGCGATGGTGTACGGTTTGCCAGTGGCCTTGGCCTGCCGGACCGTCATGTCTGTAAGCATGTGTCCAACTCCTGAAAGGTGAGTTGGATGCCATGTTCGTTATCGGGGCCCGGCTCCTCCAGCCACAATGCGGAGCGAACGCTCACCGCATTGATGTACCACTAAATGTACCGTTATGTACCGGTAGTCAGTGGATTTGGCTGGATGTCACTGGACCGAGGTAAGGCCAAAAACCTTAGCTAGATCAGTGACTTACAACGCTCCTTGGATTTCGGTGGAAGTCCTTGGAAAGTCGACGTGGAGCGGGTGAAGGGAATCGAACCCTCGTCGTAAGCTTGGGAAGCTTCTGCTCTACCATTGAGCTACACCCGCGAGAGCCGGGGATTATACCTTAGAAGCACTGACAAAAAGCGGCTGGCGGCGTTCCGCCTCCCTGCCGTACTACCCGGTACTGCCTGCCTCGGCGCGCCTTGCCATCGGCATTCTGTCAGCGCCTCTCAGCCGCCCTCCTGCAGCAGTTGTTCCACGAGTTCCTCGATCAGATAGCGCCGGTGCGGACCGAGCAGCTGGATCTTGCGTGCGAGCGCCAGTGCTTCCTGCGAAACCGCCGGTTCCGCCACCTCGTACGGTTGGCCCTGTTCGCGTGCCTGCAGCACGGTCGCGGGCGGAGGGCCGTAGTGCAGCCAGTGCGGATTGACGTTCAACCAGGCAGCCAGCGTGGCGAGCTTGTCGTCGCTCGGAATTGCGCGCCCGCTCAACCATTTGTGCGCGGTTTGCGGCGAGATCGCGCTGCCGCCGTGGCGCAGATTGAAACGCAGCGCAAGCTCGGTCGCTCCCTGGACCGGCTCCGGGCTGCGCCGCAATGCCAGTTGCAGGCGACGCGCAAATGCGGCTTTTTCTTCGAGTGTCGGCATGGCCGGCATTCTGGACCTCAATGTCGAGGCGTAGGTCAACGAACCAGGATAAAAATAGCCTGAACAGTTTAAAACATCGCCTGCTTGGGATAAGATGCGGCGAGTTCGGGCGGTGGCCCGGACGTGCGGAGCAGATTTCTTCCTGAGAGGTCGACGCGGTGCTCTACCTTGTCCTTCCATTTCTGGTGCCATTCGCCTTCCTGTTCGCGATGGCCGCGCTGTGCGTGCGGCTGCGTGCGCTGCGGCGTGCGCAGGCGACGTGCGCGCGTCGCTACTGGGCGTGCATCGTGGCCGCGCACGCGGCCCTCGCGTATGGGGTGCTGCTCCTGACCGTGCTGACAATCGATATGCTGAGCGCGGGTCGCTGGGGTGTTCCGCTCGAATGGCCGGCGTTCGCAAGCCTGTGGTCCTCTTCCGGAAACCGGACGGTGCTGCTGCTTCTCGACGTGGCAAGTGCGCTGCTGCTTTCGCTGACGGCGGCCGCGGCGGCGGCGCGCTTCGGTTACGTGAACGCGGCCAACGTCTGGCACCCGCCGCGCCGCCGGGACGCACGGCGTGGCAGGGAAGCGATGCCCGGGCTGCCCGACCCGCATCCCTCATTTGGCGCAGGCGCTGCCGCGCAGTCTCGTGCCGGCGATCGCGTCGAACGCGGGACGGTGCGCGTCAGTTGCCGCGCCTGTCGCTGCCAGGAGGCCGCGCCGTGCGATCGGTCTGCGCGACGGAATGGATCAGATTGCTGATCCCGACCAGGTTGGTCGAATACAGTTGGGCGAGGCGGTCGATCAGCGCGCAGGTGCGCGAATCCGCCGGCGCATAGCGGCAGGCCTCGCCGTGTTCGGCCGGCGTCACGAGACCGCGGCTGCGCAAGTCACGCAGCAAGCCGCTCGCCGTCACTTCGCTCAGATAGAGGCGGCGCGCGAGCTGGACGGCATTCCACTGCGCATCGGGCGTGCTTCGCATCAGGAGCAGGGCCTCCAGATGCGGAACCGTGGGGATGTCCGAGCGCAGGAAGCTGCGCACGTCCTCGGGTATCGGTGTGCGCCTCATCGCGCGCTTCCGGTGCGCGGCGTGCTTCCCATCTCCGTGTAGCGGCGCAGCAGCCGGTCCAGCAGCGCGATCAGGTCGACGCGGTGATTCAGGTAGTAGCGGGCGGCGCTGTCCTGGGAACGGCCGATGCGCACGGTCAGGATGTCGGGCCGGCGCAGCCGGAACACGTCCTCGTCGGTCACGTCGTCGCCGATGTACAGTGCGCAGCGCGCGCCGCAATCGCGCATCAGGGCTTCCAGCGCACGACCCTTGTCCAGCGCATCCGCCGGCAGCACGTTGAACACGCACTTCCCGTCGATCACGCGGGGAGGCGGCTCGAGCGTCGCGAGCAGGGTCCGCAGCGCGTCCTCGGCGGCGCGCTGCTCACGCGCGAGCCGATAGTGCAGTGACAGCGAGTAGGTCTTGTCCTCGATCCAGACCGCCGGTGCGTGCGCCTGCAGCGCCGCTTCCAGCGCCGCCTTCCAGCGACGGCACAGCTCGGCATGGCGCAGCTTGTCCTCGTCCACGCCCGGAGCACCTTCGAGCCCGTGATTGCCAATGAGATAGTCCGGCATGAAGCCAAGGCGCTCGCGCATGTCGGCGAGCGCGCGGCCGGTGATCACGGCGGTCGGCGCAAAGCGTGCAAGCTCGTTCAGGCGTTGCAGCACCGGAAGCGGCGTGCGGGCCTGGTCGGGCTGCGTGACGATGGGCGCCAGCGTGCCGTCAAAGTCAAACGCGCACAACAGGCCAGCGGCGGCCATCTCGTCCAGCTCCGCGCAGCCGTGTTCGAAGAAGGGCAGGGCGCCGTGTTTCATACAACCCTGCGCAGTTGCGTGCGCCCGCTGTGCGAATCGATGCGCGACATCACCCGCTCGCGCTGGCGCAGGCGCGCCGCGTCGATCAGCATGCGGCCGGCCCAGCGGTAGACGTTGAAGTCCTTCACCAGCGAGCGCATGCTGCGCATGCGCTCGCGCTGTTCGGCCGCCGGCATCGTCAGCGCACGGTACAGCGCCTCGGCGCTCTGTTCGATGTGATACGGATTTACGATCAGCGCTTCATGCAATTCGCGCGCGGCGCCGGTGAACTGCGAAAGAACCAGCGCCCCCTGCTCGTCGTCGCGCGTGGCGATGAATTCCTTGGCCACCAGGTTCATCCCGTCATGCAGGCTGGTGACCAGGCAGACGTCGGAGGCGCGGTAGTAGCGGAACAGCGCATCCTGGTCGTGATGCTCGGCCTTGAGCATGATCGGCTGGTAGCTGCCGTTCGAGAAGCGCTGGTTGATGCGCTGGGCAAGCGCGCGCACCCGCGCTTCGAAGTTCTGGTACTCGTCGAGCGAGGAGCGGCTCGGCGCGGCGATCTGGATGAAGGTGAAGCGCCCGACCATCTCCGGAAACAGTTCGAGCATGCGTTCAACCGCCTGGAAGCGCTCGAGGATGCCCTTCGTATAGTCCATCCGGTCGACGCCTATGCCAAGCAGCGCGTTCTGCGGCAACGAGAGTTCGCTGCGGATCAGCGACCGGCATTCGTCCACCGAAGCCGCCGCTGCGTCGGCCTGCGGCCAGGCAATCGAGATCGGATACGCCTCCACGCGGGTCAGCTTGCCGCCATAGGAGATCGTCGAGTCTTCCGCCTCGATGCGCGCTTCCAGGTAACGGTCGACGGTCTCCAGGAAATTCTTGCGATGGAAGGGCGTGTGGAAGCCGAGGATGGTGCTGCCGAGCAGTCCTTCAAGGATTTCGGCGCGCCACGGGCAGATGCCGAAGGACTCCGGATTTGGCCAGGGAATGTGCCAGAACGTGATGATGGTGGCCTTGGGCAGCGCCTCGCGCACCATGCGCGGCAGCAGCGCGAAGTGATAGTCCTGCACCAGCACGACCGGATCGTCGGTGCGCGCCTCGCGGATCACCGCGTCGGCGAAGCGCCGGTTGACCTTCTCGTACTGCTCCCAGTCCGACGAGCGGAACACCGGCCGCACATGCGCGATATGGCACAGGGGCCACAGGCCCTCGTTCGCGAAGCCGTAGTAGTAGCCCTGTTCCTCTTCCTTGGTCAGCCAGACGCGGCGCAGCGTATAGCTCGGATTGGACGGGGGGACCGGAACCCGGGCGTGGCTGTCGACCACCTGCCTGTCCGCGGAGCCGGCCCCGTGCGCGATCCAGGTGCCGGAGCAGGCGCGCATGACCGCTTCCACCGCGGTGACGAGGCCGCTGGCCGGCCGCTTGATCTCGATGCCGCGCGCGGTGGAGACATGGATGTAGGGTTCGCGGTTGGAGACCACCAGCACTTCGTCGCCGGCCAGCTCGCGCTGCAGCAGCGCGCGCAGCTTTTCCGGCGTCCAGGTCTGCAATGGATCGCTCGGACCCTGGCGTTCGAGGTTGATCTCATGCAGCAGCGCGCGCAGGTCGCCGACCAGCGGCTGCAGCTCCGGCGCCGGCGGGGCGAACGGCCGCAGCAGATCGCCGCGCAAAAGGCCCTTGACGCCGCGCACCCAGCCGCGCCAGCTCAGATGGGCGATGAACACCGTCAGCAGCGAGACCACTACGCCGAGCAGCGCGAACAGCGCGATCACGTAGTTGCGCGTATCGGCGCTGCGGCGGCTGATGAAGCTCATGTCGTGCACCAGGACCAGGTGTCCCAAAGTCTGCTGGTCCTCGCTCACGGCGCTGCGCGACACGTGGACCGGACCATCGGGAAGGCTGATCACCGATCCCGGGTTGCCGGCGCCGGCGGACTGCGTGCAGCCCAGCGCGGCGGGGAAGGTGCGGCTGGTATGAACGAGGTCGCCGGCCGGGCCGCAGAATGCGACCGCGTACAGACGCTCGTCCTGGATCACGCGCTCGAACAGGTTGGCAATCTGTTC
>DATLGF010000027.1:0-3296 GCA_035540575.1 Noviherbaspirillum sp. | reverse complement strand
CCACGACACCGGCCGGCGTGAACGCGATCTGGATGCCGTACGGCTCGAGAAACTGGCCGATCCAGCCGTTGCCGGCGAGGATCGCCGAAAGCGAGATGCCGGCGACCGCGGTGGGCAGCGCGAACGGCAAGTCGACCAGGGCGTCGACGATCTTCTTGCCGGGGAAGGTGTAGCGCACCAGCACCCAGGCCACCAGGAGGCCGAAGAACAGATTGACGGTTGCCGCAAACAGCGAGGCGCCGAAGGTCAGGCGGTAGGAAGCCAGCACGCGGGGTGCGGTGACGGCTTCCCAGAACTCGGGCCAGGTCAGCGTGAAGGTCTTGAAGGCCAGCGTGGTCAGCGGAATCAGGACGATCAGGCTCAGGTAGAAGATCGTGTAGCCCAGCGTCAGGTTGAAGCCGGGCAGCACACGCGCACTACCCCGGCGCGCGCCGCGCGCCGGGGCTCCGGCAGCGGCTCCGCCTGCCAGTACGGTGGTCGGAGCGCCGGCCATCAGCGTCCTGCCGTGTAGATCTTGTCGAACAGGCCACCGTCATTGAAGTGGACCTTCTGCGCTTCGGACAGCGAACCGAAATATTCGGCAACCGTGAACAGCTTGATCGGCTTCAGGTTGTTGCTGTACTTCGCCAGGATCGCCGGGTTGCGCGGACGGATGTTGTGCTTGGCCGCGATTTCCTGGCCTTCGTCGGAGTACAGGAAGTCGAGATAGGCCTGGGCCGCTTCGCGCGTACCCTTCTTGTTGACCGTGCGTTCGACGATGGCGACCGGGTTCTCGGCCACGATGGAGACCGACGGGTGCACCGCATCGACCTTGCCGGCGCCGAATTCGCGCTCGACCGATACGACTTCGGATTCGAAGGTGATCAGCACGTCGCCGATATTGCGCTGCAGGAAAATGCCGGTGGCGTCACGACCGCCGCGCGCCAGGACCGGCACGTTCTTGTACAGCGCGCGCACGAAGTCCTGCGCCTGCTGATCGGTGCCGCCCTTGCTCTTCACGTAGCCCCAGGCGGCCAGATAGGCCATGCGGCCGTTGCCGCCGGTCTTCGGGTTGACGACGATGACCTGGACGCCCGGCTTGATCAGGTCTTCCCAGTCCTTGATGTTCTTCGGGTTGCCGTTGCGAACCAGGAACAGCATGGTCGAGGTGGTCGGCGCGGCATTGTGCGGGAAGCGCTTTGCCCAGTCCTTGGCCACCACGCCGCGTTCGGCGAGGAACTCGACGTCGGTGGTGGTGTTCATCGTCACCACGTCGGCGTCGAGGCCGTCGGCCACTGCGCGCGCCTGCGCGGAAGAGCCGGCATGCGACTGGTCGACCTTGATGTCCTTGCCCGTCGACTTCTTGTAATGCGCGACGAAGGCGGTGTTGAAATCCTTGTAGAACTCGCGCGCGACGTCATACGAGACGTTCAGCAGCGAGGTCTGGGCGGAAGCAACGGAACTGGCGGCGAAGGCCAGCGCGATGAAAGCGGAGCGGATTACGGTTTTCATTGAAAATCCCCAATATGAACGGATGGCATTCTGCCGACTGGCCTTACAAACCCAAACTACTTTGTTCTTGTTTTCTTATGCTTTGGTGGCATAAGGACAGCTATCTCGGCGCATAGATCTGGTCGAAGATCGCTCCGTCGGCGAAATGCTTCGCTGCGGCCTCGCCCCACCCGCCGAAGGCGGCATCGATGTCAAAGAGTTCGATGTGAGGAAAGCGTCCCGCATGCCGCGCCTGCACGGCTTCGTTCACCGGGCGGAAGAAATGGCGCGCCGCCAGTTCCTGCCCCTCGTCGCTGTACAGGTATTGCAGATAAGCCTCGGCTACCGCCCGCGTGCCCTTGCGGTCGACATTGCGGTCAACGACCGTGACGGCGGGTTCGGCGCGGATGGACAGCGACGGATAGACAATGTCGAAGCGACTGCCGAATTCCTTCTCCAGCAGGTGGGCTTCGTTCTCCCACGACAGGAAGACATCGCCCTGTCCGCGCTGGGCGAAGGTGACCGAAGAACCGCGCGCGCCGGCATCAAGCACCGGCACGTTGCGGTACAGACGCGTGACGAAGTCTTGCGCCTGCGCCTCGCCGCCGTACTTGCGTTTCGCGTATTCCCAGGCGGCGAGATAGTTCCAGCGCGCCCCGCCCGAGGTCTTCGGGTTCGGGGTGATCACTTGCACGTCGGAGCGCACGAGGTCGTCCCAGTCGCGGATGCGCTTCGGATTGCCTTCGCGCACCACGAACACGATGGTCGAGGTGTAGGGGGAAGAATTGTGCGGCAGGCGCTGCTGCCAGTCGGCCGGGATCAGGCCGCCGTGCTGATGCAGCGCATCGGTATCGCCCGCCAAGGCCAGCGTCGCCACGTCGGCCGCCAGCCCGTCGATGATAGAGCGCGCCTGCTTGCCGGAGCCGCCGTGGGATTGTTGGATATGCACGTCCTGGCCGGTCTGCGCCTTCCAATGACGCGCGAATGCGGCATTGAAGTCGGTGTAGAACTCGCGCGTGGGATCGTAGGAGACGTTGAGCAGCGAGAAATTCGCGGTGGAGGCCGCGGCCCCGCCACCCGGGCGAATCAGCGCCAGCGCGGCCACTCCCAGCAGCAGCGCCAGCAGGGCCAGCGGAAAGAGTCGTGATCTTGGCTTCATCTGGTGCAACCGGTGTGAGGAGTCGTCCTGAACACCGGATGATGAAACCAGATCTATAAAACAGAAACGAATAAAAACTAAGTTACTTATTACTTTCTGGTATATAACTACTTTTGCTTCCGTTTCCTGTACAGCTCCTGGAACGTCCTGCCGGATGGCGCCGGCATGTCACGATAGTCGGTCCAGCCGTGCACAAGAGGCAGCTTCGAGATCGTCTTCCTGCCCCCGGCAATCATCCTGAGCACGCGGACCCCTGTGCGACTGGCGATCCGGTACAGCGCCGGCCGCTTCGCAAAGAACGCCCATACAGCAAAACCAAGACGTTCGGTGGCCGGCCGCAAGTGCATCGCCACCTGCTTCTCGCGCAATTTGCGCAGCAGGTCCGGCAGCGGGATTTTCACCGGACACACCACATGGCATTCGCCGCACAGCGTCGAAGCCTGGGGCAGGTCGAGCGCGTTCTCGATGCCAGCATATGAGGGCGTGAGCACGCTGCCCATCGGCCCGGGATAGACCCAGCCGTAGCTGTGTCCGCCGATCTTCTGGTAGACCGGACAATGGTTCATGCAGGCGCCGCAGCGGATGCAGCGCAGCATGTCCTGGAATTCGCTGCCGACCAGGCTGGTGCGGCCGGCGTCGACCAGCACGAAATACATGTGCTCGGGGC
>DATLGF010000026.1:0-3859 GCA_035540575.1 Noviherbaspirillum sp. | reverse complement strand
AACGGCAGCAGCGCGCTTTGCAGCAGCAGGGGGAGAATGAAGGAAGCTGACATGATCAAAGGCGGGATCACTCCCGCCGCGGATGGAATTACTGCTTGATCGCTTCGATGTTGATGCGCAGTTCGACCTCGTCGGTCGCCGCCTGCGGGATCCCGTAGGTCATTCCGAAATCGCTGCGCTTGATCGTCGAGGTGGCGGTATAGCCGACGCGGGTGTCGCCGCGCGGGCCGCTGCCGGAGCCGATATGGCGCAGCTTGAACGTGACCGGCTTGGTCACGCCGCGGATGGTCAGGTTGCCGGCCAGCGTACCTTCGCCGGCAGGATTGAGCGTGACCGCCGTGGACGTAAAGCTCATCGTCGGGAACTGTACGGCGCTGAAGAAGTCTGGGCTGCGCAGGTGGCGATTCAGGCCGTCATGGTTGGCGTCGATGCTGTCGGTCTTGATATTCACCGTGACCTTGCTCTTCTCGGGCGTATCGACCACGAGATCGCCGGAGATGTCGTTGAAGCGCCCCATGAAGCGGCTGATGCCGCCAGCATGGCCGACTTCGAAATAAGCGACCGAGTGCGCGGGATCGACCTTGTAGTTGCCCGCCACCGGGGCGGCGAACGCTGAGGCGGCAAACAGTGCGGCGGCGGATGCCGAGCCGATCTGGCGGATGGCGGAAGTGAATCGCATGATGAGACCTCGTCAATGGTTGTCGGATTGATCCGTCGCGTGGCTTGCAGCGACGACTGCCGAAGTCTAGTGAAACGACGCCGACACCATGCTGTCGCGCGCCTGACAAATTTGTAATCTGCCGCCAAGGCATTTTCTGGTACATATTCGCGCATGAAGATCCTGCTCATCGAAGACGAACCAAAGACCGCGGACTACCTGCGCAAGGGGCTGACCGAACACAGCTACGTGGTCGACGTCGCGCGCACGGGCGTGGACGGCCGCCACCTGGCGCTGGTCAACGACTATGACGCGGTCGTGCTGGACGTGATGCTCCCCGGCGTGGACGGCTTCGGCGTGCTGGAAGCGCTGCGTATCCACCGGCAGACCCCGGTCATCATGCTGACCGCGCGCGACCGCGTCGAGGACCGCGTGCGGGGTCTGCAGGCGGGCGCGGATGACTATCTAGTCAAGCCATTCTCCTTCCTCGAACTGCTGGCGCGCCTGCAGGCGCTGGTTCGGCGCGGCAAGCCGCAGGAAGCGGCGCAGTTCCAGATCGCCGACCTGCATGTGGACCTGATCGCGCGCAAGGCCACGCGCAGCGGCGTTCGGCTCGATCTGACATCGAAGGAGTTCGCGCTGTTGTGCGCGCTGGGACGGCGGCGCGGCCAGATCCTGTCCAAGACCGAGATTGCCGAGCTGGTATGGGACATGAACTTCGACAGCAATACCAACGTGATCGAGGTCGCCATCAAGCGGCTGCGCACGAAGATGGATGGCCCGTTCGAGCCGAAGCTGCTGCACACGGTGCGCGGCATGGGCTACGTGCTGGAGCACCGCGTCGAGGAAGCTGCGCGATGATGCGCTCGATCTCGATACGCCTGGCCGTGGCCTTCGGCCTGGTCGCGCTGGTGGTGTTCTCATTGTCCGGCATTGCGCTGTACCAGGCGCTCGCCGTCACGCTGGACCGCCAGCAGGAAGCCGATCTGCGCGACAAGCTCGATGTCGTGGAAAAGCTGGCCGGCGAGATCAGGACGCTGGAACGCTGGGACGAGCTGCGCAAGACGCTCGCGACGATCACCTCCACCGACGGCAATACCCGCTTCTGGATCGCCTGCGAGAACACCGACCTGAGCTATGGCGAGACCTACCCCGACCACCCGCCCGGCAGCAAGGAAATCAGAACGCTGCGCCTGGAGGACGACCGCTATCCGATGAAGACCGTGGGCAAGACGCTGCGCCCGATGCACGAATTCCCCGAAGTGCATCTGCTGGTCGGCGTGAGCAGCGCGCCGGCCGCGCACACGCTGCAGAACTTTGCGCTGGCGCTGGTACTGATCTCGCTGTGCGGGATCGCGCTGGTGGCGCTGGTCGGCTACCGGATCGCGCGCTTTGGCCTGCGTCCGCTGGCCGATCTCTCGGCCGGCGCGCAGGCCCTGAACCCGAGGCAGCCCTCCCAGCGCCTGAGCCTGAGCCCGGCCGTGCGTGAGCTGGAGCCGCTGGTGGAATCCTTCAACGGGGCGCTCGCCCGGCTGGAGGGTGCTTATGCCCAGCTCGAAGGATTCAGCGCCGATGTCGCGCACGAGCTGCGCACGCCGATCGGCAACATGATCGGCATGACGCAGGTCGCCCTCACCCGCGAGCGCAGTCGCGATGAACTGCGCGAGACGCTGGAATCGAACCTGGAAGAACTCGAACGGCTGCGCGCCATCGTCAACGACATGCTGTTCCTCGCGCGCGCCGACCGCGGCGAGAAGGCAGGGCCCCTCGAACAGGTGGCGCTGGCGCAGGAAGTGGCTAAAACGATCGACTTTTTCGAGCCGCTGCTGGAGGAGAAATCGCTCAGTATCGAAGTGCGCGGCGAGGTGGAGGCGCCGGTGGAGAAGTCCCTGTTCCGCCGAGCGCTGTCAAATCTGCTGCAAAACGCGATCCAGCACGCGCCTGCCGGTGCACGCCTCGTCGTCGAGCTCAGACGGGAGCCGGAACATGTGGCGGTGGCGGTTGCCAATCCCGGCGATACAATCCCCGCCGAACACCTGCCGCGCCTGTTCGACCGCTTCTATCGCGTCGATGCGGCGCGCGCTTCGAGCACCGACAGCCATGGCCTGGGGCTGGCCATCGTGCATGCGATCGCCAGGATGCATGGCGGCGGCGTCTTCGCGGAAAGCGCCGGCGGCATCAATCGGATTGGACTGACCCTCCTGCCCGCCTGCCCCGGATAAAAAAACAGCCGCACCGGGAGGTGCGGCTGAAAAACGTCCTACGGAGAATCTTTTGCGGCCCGGCGTGCCGGGCGCGCGGATCAGTGGAACTGCTCTTCTTCGGTCGAGCCGGTCAGGGCCTTCACGGACGAGGAGCCGCCCTGGATCACGGTGGTCACTTCGTCGAAGTAGCCGGCGCCGACTTCCTGCTGGTGCGAGACGAAGGTGTAGCCCTTCTCGCGTGCAGCGAATTCCGGCTCCTGCACCATGTTCACGTAGTGCTTCATGCCTTCGCCGCGTGCATAGGCATGCGCGAACTGGAAGGTGTTGAACCAGTTGATGTGGATGCCGGCCAGCGTGATGAACTGGTACTTGTAGCCCAGCTCGGACAGCTTCTGCTGGAATTCGGCGATGGTCTTGTCGTCCAGGTTCTTCTTCCAGTTGAACGACGGCGAGCAGTTGTAGGACAGCAGCTTGCCCGGGCACTTTTCATGGACAGCCTGCGCGAATTCGCGGGCAAAGCCCAGATCCGGCGTACCGGTTTCGCACCACACCAGATCGGCGTACGGAGCGTAGGCGACACCACGCGAGATCGCCTGCTCCAGGCCGTTCTTGACGCGGTAGAAACCTTCCTGGGTCCGTTCGCCGGTCAGGAAGGGCTTGTCGTTGGCGTCGTGGTCCGAGGTGATCAGGTTCGCGGCTTCGGCATCGGTGCGGGCCAGCACGATGGTGGGCACGCCCATCACGTCGGCGGCGAATCGCGCGGCTACCAGCTTCTCGATCGCTTCCTGGGTCGGCACCAGCACCTTGCCGCCCATGTGGCCGCACTTCTTCACGGCAGCCAGCTGGTCTTCGAAGTGCACGCCGGCTGCGCCCGCGGCGATCATGTTCTTCATCAGTTCGAAGGCGTTCAGCACGCCGCCGAAACCGGCTTCCGCATCAGCAACGATCGGCAGGAAGTAGTCGATGAAGCCTTCGTCGCCCGGGTTGATGCCGCGCG
>DATLGF010000025.1:0-6732 GCA_035540575.1 Noviherbaspirillum sp. | reverse complement strand
GCACCATCGGCACTCCGGTCGTGATGGCTACGCTTCCGATCCTGTTCGAACGCAATGTGCCGAACATGTTCCCGCTGACCGCCGCGCGGGAAATGTACGAGCCCTTCCACCGCCTGAAGTTTTCGTTCGCCGCCCCGTACTACAACCAGGCGCGCAGCGGCGTGCAATTCATGGCGAAGGAACGCGGCGCGAAGAGCTTCTGCATCGTCTATCAGGACGATGAATTCGGCCTCGAAGTGATGCGCGGCGCCGAGGAAGGCCTGCAGAAACTTGGGCTGAACTGGACCGAGCGCACGACCTACAAGCGCGGCGCGACGGACTTTTCTTCGCAGGTGGCACGCATGCGCGCTTCCGGATGCGACACCGTCGTCATGGGTACGATCATTCGTGAAACCATCGGCGTGATCGGTGAAGCACGCAAGTCCGGCTGGAACCCGAATTTCATCGGCACCAGCGCTTCCTACACCGAACTGATCCACCGGCTTGGCGGCAAGGCGATGGACGGCTTCTATTCGGCCTTCCAGATCGGCGTGCCCTACCTCGATGACGCGTCGAAGAACGTACGCGACTGGGGCGCCCGCTACAAGGATCGCTTCAAGGAAGATCCGACCGTGTTCTCCGCCTATGGCTACTCGATGATCACGATGTTCGCCGCTGCCGCGGAAAAGGCCGGCCCGAACCTGACGACCGACACGCTGATCAGTACGATGGAGTCGATGTGGTTCCCGCGCGACATGTTCGGCAGCCCGGGCTATCGCTTCACTTCCACGAACCGCCTCGGCAACGATCGTTCGCGCATCGGCCAGATCCAGAACGGCAAGTGGGTGGCGGTCACCGACTACCTGGATTACTGATCGCTTCTGTTTGCGTCAGTTGCAAAAAAGGCCCGCAGCGATGCGGGCCTTTTTGTTTCCTGGCGCGGCTTGCAGTTCGGGGGTCTGAATGTTTTTCACCACGGCGAACACGGCAGGCACGGCGAAACCCCTAACTGCCTGTTGTCCCGAGCGCAGCGAGGGACCTCATCGCCACATGGACCCGAGATTCCTCGCTGCGCTCGGAACGACAAGCTTTTTCGCCGTGGTTGCCGTGCCCGCCGTGGTTCAGGGTTTGAACCGTTGTCTTTCACCGCGGCGAACACGGCGGATGCACGGCGAATATCCCAACCACCTGTCGTCCCGAGCGCAGCGAGGGACCTGATCGCCGCACACCGGGGGTCACCTTCCGCTGCGGATGTGAAATACGCTGACCGCCTGCGCGAGGCTGGATGCCTGTTGCTGCATGGCTGCCGCCGCGGCCGCAGCTTGCTCGACCAGCGCGGCGTTCTGTTGCGTGACCTGGTCCATTTGGGCGATTGCGCGATTGACCTGCTCGATGCCGGACGTCTGCTCCGCGCTGGCCGTCGTGATCTCGCTCATCATCGCCGCCACCTTGTGAATGCTGGACACGATCTCGTCCATCGTTGAGCCGGCCTCGTTCACAAGCCTGGCGCCCGATTCGACTTTGCCAACGGAGGAATCGATCAAGGCCTTGATCTCCTTGGCGGCCGCGGCAGAACGCTGCGCGAGGTTGCGCACTTCGGACGCGACCACGGCAAAGCCGCGCCCCTGCTCGCCCGCACGCGCCGCCTCCACCGCCGCATTCAATGCGAGGATGTTGGTCTGGAAGGCGATGCCGTCGATCACGCCAATGATGTCGACGATCTTCTTCGAGGAGGCATGGATGTCGTCCATCGTGCCCACCACTTGCTGCACCACCGCGCCGCCACGGCCGGCGACATCCGAAGCTGCCTGCGCAAGCTGATTGGCCTGCTCGGCATTGCTCGCGTTCTGCTTGACGGTCGCAGTCAGTTCCTCCATCGACGCAGCCGTCTCTTCCAGCGCGCTGGCCTGCTGCTCGGTGCGCCCGGACAGGTCCTGGTTGCCGGCGGCGATTTCGGCCGACGCGGTCGACATCGCGTCAGCGCCCTGCCGGACCTGGGCCACGATGCGCGAAAGGCTGGTCGTCATGTTCGACAGTGCTTGCAACAGCCGACCCGTCTCGTCCTCGCTCGCAATCCGGATGTCCCGCGAGAGATCGCCCTGCGCCACGCTGCCGGCCAGCGCGGCGGCCTGATCGAGCGGGCCGCAAATCGCGCGCACCAGCCAGGTGCCGACAAAGGCCGCGAGCAGCAGGCCGATCAGGACGGCCGCCACACAGATGTTGCGGATCAGGAGGTAGGCCGATTGCGAACGCTCGTATTGGATCCTGGCTGTGTCGAGCTGAAGCTGGATCAACGCATCGATCGTCTCGTCGAGAGGCGCGAACAGTTCTGCCATGCGGCCATACAGGATCTGGCTCGCGACGACGGTGTTGTACTCCTTGAGCGCCTGTACTGCGGGAGTCAACGCTTCGGTCTGGAAGCTGGCGCGGGCGGCGTCGAATTTCGCGGCAAGGCTGCGCTCCTGCGGCGTCAGCGCGCTTGCCGTGTAGGACGTCCACTGCCGTTCGATCTCGCGGGAGTTGTTCTCGATCTGTTCGAGCTGGGCCTGGTACTCGGCGGCGTCCCCGCTGATCGCCTTGGCAAGCAACTGGTGATTCGCAACCGCCTTGGCCAAGGTCAGCTGGTTTTCCTGCAGCAGGCGTACCACGCGATCGAGCTGGCCGGTCGGGACCAACCGGTTCCAATAGACATCCTGCATGTCGCTGTTCGACATCGACAGGCTGTAGATGCCCACGATTGCGCCAAGCGTGATCTGCAGTGCCAGAAATGCAAGCACGCCGATCAGGCGAACACGGATGCTCAGGTTACGCAGCATGGTTGTCTCCTCCAGTGAATACAATGATTCTGTTTCGCTGAGAGTGAGCAACCAAGCTCCGCGTGAATTTAGTGCGTATTGTTCATATTTAATGTTGCGCACATGTAACAGGTTCGGACCGAGATCGCGGCTTGCGCAGTACGCTAGCCTGCTCCGCTCTTCGGCGCATGCAGCATGAACGCGGCCGCGCCGGTCGCGATGCAGACGCCCTCCTCGTTGCGCAAGGCCATCTGCACGTTGGCCACGCGCCGGCCCAGCCGCGTCACGGTGGCGGACGCGGTGAACCGTTCACCCCTTCCGGGCTGCAGGTAGTCGACGCGCAGGTCGATCGTGCTCATGCGCGCAAACTCCTGCAACTGGGCCATCAGGTCCGGTTTCGGATCCTCCTGGGTCATTTTCAGGAAGATCGCATAGCCGGCCATCGTGTCGAGCACTGCCGCGATCGCACCGCCATGCAGCATGCCCTTGCCGACGTTGCCGAGCAGTTCGTCGCGCATCGCGAATTCGAGCTGGGGATTTTCCGGATCGAACGACGCAAGCCGGATGCCGAGCACGCGGCAGAACGGGATCATCTCTTCCAGGATGCGCCGCAGCGCGTTCTGGAAATCCGGGGTGTCGATCATGCGCAGGTTCGTGTCTTTCATCGCTTGCTGTTCGTGGCCGCACCACGCATTCATGTGTATCCGAGCTGTCGAGCGGCCAGGTCCTTCATCACTTCCTCGGCGCCGCCGCCTATCATGTTGACCTTGACGTCGCGGTAGATCCGTTCGACGCGGGTGCCGCGCATATAGCCCATGCCGCCCAGCGTCTGGACCGCCGCGTCGGCGCAGAACTGCATGGTCCGGGTGGCGAGGTTCTTCAGCATGCACAGCTGCGCGACCAGCTCGCCGCCCTGCTGATGCGGGCCGGCAAGCCGCCATGCGGTATCCTCGAGCATCGCGCGCGTGGCCGCCAGCTGGGTGGCCATGTCCACCAGCTTGTGCGCGACCACCTGGTGTTCGACCAGCCGTTTTCCAAACGTGCGACGCTCCTGCGCCCAGGCGAGCGCATCTTCATGGCAGACCTGGGCAAAGCCCCAGGCGCCGGCGGCGAGATTGAAGCGCTCCATGTTGAAGTTGCGCATGATGAGCCGGAAGCCCTTGCCTTCCTCGCCCAGCAGGTTTGCAGCCGGCACCCTGCAGCCTTCAAACCGGAGATGCGCGGTGTCGGACGCCCACCAGCCCATTTTTTTCAGCGGCGTGCGCGAAAAACCGGGTGCGTCGCGCTCGATCAGCAGCAGCGAGATGCCTGCCGCGCCCTGCGCCTCGGGTTCGGTGCGCACGGCGACCGTGTAGTAGTCGGCGCGCATGCCCGAGGTGATGAAGGTCTTTTCGCCATTGACGATGTAGTGATCGCCTTCGCGCCGCGCGCTTGTCCTGAGCGCGGCCACGTCCGAACCGCCGCCCGGCTCCGTGACTGCCAGCGCGGCGATCTTCGTGCCGGCGATGATCTGCGGCAGCACCCGCTCCTGCAGCTCGGGGCGGCCGGCGAACAGAATCGGCGGTGCGCCGATGCTGTGCGACATCAGCGAAGCGACGATGCCCCCGCTGCCGCAGCGCGCCAGCTCTTCGGAGGCGATTAGATGATGAAAGGGGTCGGCGTCCGGCGTGCCGCCGAAGCGCTCGGGAAAACCCAGGCCGAGCAGGCCGATTGCGGCCGCCTTTTCGTACAGCTCACGCGGGAAGGTCTCATCCTCGTCCCACTCGGCGGCGTGCGGAGCGATTTCGTTTGCGACGAAGCGGCGCACGGCGGCGCGGAAGTCCTCATGGGTCGGCGTGTACCAGGCAGGGTTCGGTTTGAGCATGTTGCGGTCCTCGCTGCGGTCAGGCCTGCGGCCTTATCTCGGCCAGCACCATGCCGGGTCCGGCCTGGTCGCCCGCATGAACGTGAAGCGCCTCCACGACACCGGCGCAGGGCGCGGTAACCGTATGCTCCATCTTCATCGCCTCCAGCACCAGCATTGCCTCCCCCGCCTTGACGCTCGCGCCAGCCGTCACATGCACGGCGGTGACCTTGCCGCTCATCGGCGCGCGGATCAGACCTCCACCCTGGCGGCTTGCGCCGGTTTGCGCCGGCTCGCGGATGAGGTCGCGCAGCGTGTGGTTGCGATTACGGTAGCGCCAGTAGACCAGATCGCCCGAGGCCGCAAGACCGACCGTCTCCTGGACTCCGCCGTCGATCTCCAAGCGAACCCAAGCCGCATCGCGCTCGGCGATGCGTACACGAACCGCCTGTCCCTCCGTGCCGATGATCCATGCCAACGGACCGTTGGCACGGACCGGCACCGAACAGCGTGTGTCGTCGATCTCGAGATCGAGGCTGTCGGCAAATGCGCCGCTGCTGTTCCAGCCGGCCAGTTCGTCCGGATAGGCCGGCGCCGCGGGCAGCCGCCGTGCCAGTGCAACGACCGCTGCCGCACATTGCACGTCGAACGACGGCGCAGGCGCGGCCCGCGCGGAAGCCGGAAAGTGCGCATCGATGAAATCGGTGCGTGCCTCGCCCGCCGCGAACCCCGGATGGGCGAGGCAATCGGCGAGAAAGTCCTGATTGCTGGCGATACCGAGCAGCCTGGTCGTTTGCAGCCCGCGCAGCAGCCGGCGCCGCGCTTCGTCGCGGTTTGCGCCACGGGCGACGATCTTCGCCAGCATCGAATCGTAGTAAGGCGGCACCTCGGCCCCATCGGACAGTGCATGTTCGACGCGAAGGTCCGGGGCCGCCATCCAAGACAGCACGCGTCCGCTCTGCGGCAGGAACGCTGCCGCCGGATCTTCGGCGCACAGGCGTACCTCGATCGCGTGTCCGCCGCGCGCAAGGCGCGCATCGATGTCTTCCTGGGACAGCGGCAAGGCTTCGCCCTGCGCGATACGCAGCTGCCACTCGACCAGGTCCAGCCCGGTGATTTCCTCGGTCACCGGATGCTCGACCTGCAGGCGCGTATTCATCTCCATGAACCAGAAGCCGCCATCGGCATCCAGCAGGAATTCGATCGTGCCGGCGCCTACATAGCCGCAGGCGCGCGCGGCCTGCACCGCGGCAGCGCCCAGGCGCGCACGCAGCGCGGCATCGACGGCCGGCGACGGCGCTTCCTCGATCAGTTTCTGGTGACGGCGCTGCACAGAGCAGTCGCGCTCGCCCAGGTGCACGACATTGCCGCGGCTGTCCGCGAACACCTGCACCTCGACGTGACGCGGCGCAATCAGCGCGCGTTCGAGAATCAGCTCGCCGCTGCCGAATGCCTGCTCCGACTCCGAACGCGCACGCGCCAGTGCTTCCGCGAGCTCCTGTTCCTCCCGCACCAGCCGCATCCCGCGCCCGCCGCCGCCGGCGGCGGCCTTGATCATCAGCGGCAGGCCGATGCGCGACGCTTCGCGCAGCAGCGTCGCCGCGTCCTGCTGGCTGTCCTGGTAGCCCGGCAGCATCGGCACGTCGCGCTCGGCCAGCAGGCGCTTGGCGGCGGCCTTGTTGCCCATTGCGCGCATCGCGGCAGGGGACGGGCCGATCCAGACGAGTCCGGCGTCGCGCACGGCTTCGGCGAATTCCGCGTTCTCCGCCAAAAAGCCGTAGCCGGGGTGAACCGCATCGGCACCCAACTTTCGCGCAGCCGCGAGGATGGCGGGTACGTTCAGGTAGGAATCACGGGCGGGACCGGCACCTATGCCGCAGGCCGCGTCGGCCGCGCGGACGTGCTCGGCGCCGGCATCCGCGTCGGAGTACACGGCCGCGCAGCGAAACCCGAGCCGGCGCGCGGTGCGCATGATGCGCAACGCGATCTCTCCGCGGTTCGCGATCAGGATGGTGTTCATGTCTGCTGTTCCGCTTGCTGTGCCCAGGACGGCGGGCGTTTCTCGGTGAAGGCGCGCACCCCTTCGGCGGCGTCGCCGTTGCGCAGGGCCTGCGC